>NZ_JAJEQN010000025.1:0-57384 GCF_020687335.1 Anthropogastromicrobium aceti | reverse complement strand
AATATCGCCAGCCATAGCATGGCTGACGATACAAAAATTTATTATTTTTTATTGTCCTCTTGACGGGGAGCATACCACTTTCGATGGCGATGCTTTTTTATTTTTAAACTACTAAGAAGAACTTTAATAAGAAGATTGCTGAAATAATGTAAGTCAGCACGGATACATCCTTTGCCTTTCCAGTAAATACCTTCATGACAGTGTAGGAAATCAGTGCAAGACCAATACCATGTCCGATAGATCCAGAGATTGGCATAGAGATTAACATGATTGCTGCTGGAACAGTCTGATAGATATCAGTAAAATCTACCTTTGACAGACCAGAGATCATCAGGATACCAACATAAATCAGTGCTGAAGATGTAGCTGCTGCCGGAATAATTGCTGCGATTGGTGCGATGAACATACATGCCAGGAATAAGATTCCAGTTGTAAATGCAGTCAGACCAGTTCTTCCGCCTGCCTCAACTCCAGATGCAGACTCTACGAATGTTGTAACTGTTGAGGTACCAGTTATTGCACCTGCTACAGTTCCAACTGCATCTGCTAACAGTGCTTCCTTCATCTGCGGCATATTTCCGTCCTTATCAACCATACCTGCACGTGATGCAGTACCAACAAGTGTTCCGATGGTATCAAACATATCGATAATGCAGAAGGTAATGATAAGTGTGATTGCTGTGAACCAGCCGATCTTTACAAAACCTGCAAAATCAAAATGGAACAGAGTTGTCTCTGCCATATCTGCAAATGGAGGTACGAAGCTTGCACCCTCAAGACTTGCAAATGGATTAGTTCCAAGGAAAATTGCCTCACCTGCCCAGTAAATAATGGATGCTGCAAGCATACCAAGAATTACAGCTGCCTTTACACCCTTCTGTGCCAAAACGATGATGACAAATAAACCAATAAACATAGTTACTACTGTCAGAACCATCTGGGTGTAGCCGCTTCCCATTGCATCCTGAGCAACACTCGGTGTCAGTGCACCAAAGAAATCTCTCATTACAAAGAATGGTCCGCCATTCTCTGAATAGATACCAGCATTTGAACCAACACCGATATTTAAAAGCATAAGACCGATTGCCGGGGAGATACCAAGACGAACACCAAGCGGAATCGCATTTACAATCTTGTCACGAATATTTAATACAGACAGGATAATAAAGATAATTCCTTCAAGTAAAATGATGCACAGTGCTGACTGGAAAGACTCCAGATAGCTCATGCCCGTCAAACCAACAATATTGGCAACAACTACAGCAAAAAAGCTGTTTAATCCCATACCAGGAGCCATGGCAAATGGCTTATTTGCAACAAACGCCATTACCATCATACCGATAAAGGATGCGATACAAGTCGCTAAAAATACACCATTCCATAAATTCTGTCCCTCTGCACCAAATCCAGTCAGAAGATTCGGATTTAAGGCGATGATGTACGCCATCGTCATAAATGTGGTCAAACCGGCAATGATTTCTGTTTTCACTGTCGTATGGTTCTCCCTGATCTTAAAGATCTTCTCAATCTGTTCCATTTGTACCCTCCATAGTTACATTCATTCCATTAATTTGTACGCCGTCCTCCATCGGAATTACAATGCAGCGGCGTCCCTCTACTAATTGGATCTGTACAAGATCCATGCGCTGCGGACTGACCTTTATTGTCACATCCGGAGTCTTGACGGCAACGCTTTTTGCCTCAACTAAGTTTGCCGCCTGAAAGAAAGCATCCTCTCCTGCAGTCTCCTCATAGACTTGCTCGAAATTTTCAAGCTTTTCTTCTTTGATTCCACTATTTTGAAGAAGCTTTTTTACATCTGATTTTTGAAGCTTGAAAGGCTGCGGCTCTTCCTTATGCTCCTCAATCAGCTCTGTCAGATTCTCCTGAATCTGGCAAACAGTATCATAGTTTACAACATCTCCGACAGTCTCCTCTATGATCTCCTGAAATACAGCCTTCTGTGTCTTAAAGGACATAGGTGCCGGACCACCGATACAATCATTGATAAAGTCCTCGTGAAGCTCCTCTGTCTTTTTTGTATAGTACAAAAGGCTGTGAATATTACTGCTGCGATCGTCAAATGCAGGGAATAAAAAGGCATTTACAGGAGCCTCTATCCACTGATCACGCATACGTTCCTCGACGCGGTTTGTCTGTGTATTGTAGCATAAACCAGCCTCTGACAGCTTAACAGGACAGATGCAGCAAAGAATAAATTCATATACCTCCTCTGAAGCATCATCCATATCTAAGTTGTCGCTTCCTCTTCCCGGAACGTCATAATTACAATGGATCATAACTACATAGTAGCTTTCGCCAAAATGATATGTCTCTGCTACCGACTTGTAAAACTCCTCTAAAACAGTTTCATCCTTTAATCCAGTCGCCTTTAGCTGCATCAAACGCTTATGGCCTTCCCCCGAAAGTTCCTGATCAAGCGTGTAATCGAGTGAATGAAGATTTTTACCCAGACTTCCAGAAAGCGCCTTTCGGAAAATTTCAAAATACTTGTCGATTTCCTCCTGTGACAGCGACAAAAACATATCGCTAAATGTCATGCGGATCTGCTGCTCACCATCTATCAGGCAGCCGCAAATGCGGTCAATTGCACCGCCGTCTCTCTTAAAAAGACTTTTTATCTCGGATACTTCTTTTTTGTTCATTCGAAACACTCCTTGTTTATTACGTTTTTGTTTGCCTGACTTATCTGTCTGGATACTCTGTCTTTACAAAGCGCTCCAATGCATCGAGTGAGCGCACAACCTTCTCTGTATCGATGCAGTATGCCATACGAAAATATCCAGGGCATCCAAAGGAATCACTTGGAACTAATACCAGGTCATACTTTAATGCCTTGTTGCAAAATGCCACTGCATCCTCCTCAAGAGCCTTTGGAAAAATATAAAATGTTCCTGACGGACGCACACAGGAAAATCCTAACTCAATGAGTTTGTCATAGAGCAGGTTCATGTTAGTCTCATAGACAGTCATATCAGACGTCTCATCTAACACATCCTCCACACCCATCATAATAAGTGATGATGGACAGTTGTGTCCGATTCCTCTTGAGATTTGGGACATCATTGGCACTAACAAATCAGCATCGGTACATGTTGGATTAACAGCAACATAACCTATACGCTCACCTGGAAGAGAAAGTGACTTGGAAAACGAATAGCATGAAAGCGTATTGTCATAAAATTTTGATACATATGGTGCTTTCTTTCCATCAAATACGATTTCTCTGTATGGCTCATCGGAGATTATAAAAATATCATGGCCATACTCTTTTTGCTTGTCTTCCATTAGCTGCGCCAACTTTTTTAGCGTTTCTGCTGAGTATACAGCACCAGATGGATTGTTCGGTGTGTTGATCAAAACAGCTGACACATTTGACGTCAGCATCTTTTCAAACTGTTCAAAATCCACCTGAAAATCAGCTGTGTTTGCAGGTACCACTCTCAGATTTGCTCCTGTCATGCCTACATAGCAGTTATACTCTGGAAAATACGGTGCAAATGTAAGCACATCGTCTCCCGGAGATGTTACTGCACGAAGTGCATGAGCTAAGGCTCCCGCAGCTCCTGAGGTTGGAAAAATATGATTTGCCGTATAGTTCATATCAAAACGCTTGTTAAGCGATGCAGCCACCTTTTCTTTAAATGAAGGCAGTCCGACACTCGGGCTGTAGCCGTGAAGCTCGCTCGATGTCTTTGTCTGAAGTAGGCGAATAGTATTGTCTGTGTAGTCCTGCACAACAGGAACAGATGGATTTCCTAAACTGTAATCAAAAACGTTCTCGTATCCAATCTCCTGTCCTCTCTTTGTTGCAAATTCGGATAATGTACGGATCACTGATTTTTTCTGAAGCATGTCTTTATATTTTTGTGTTACCATACTGCCCTCCCATTCTGCCGCCTATGCGGCTCATTTACTTAAAAATGCATGAATCTGATCCAAATTTTTCATTGCATCCTCTCGGCCAAGCTGATACAATGCTTTTAACTTTTCTGGATCCTTTTCAAGTCTTGACACTTCGATCAGACGACTTGGGCGAAGCACCATGACTTCACCTTTTTCCTTTAATTCATCAATCTTCTTTAGTGTTTTGTTGTATATCACATAGCGGTGTGCCATCGCCTTAGCCAGATTTGGATAACGATGAAGGATTTTGTTTATGGCACCTTGAAATTTCATTTTTTTCTTTTGGTACCCTTCAGGTCTTGTTAAAATAACAAGATCTTTTTTGTATCCCTGTCTGCGAAACCACATGATCGGAATAGAATCGGCAACGCCGCCGTCAAGCAGCTTATATCCATCTATTTCTACCACCTTTGATACAAGCGGCATTGATGCAGATGCCTGCATCCACTTAAGATCATCTCTGCCGCAATCTGTGCATTTGTGATAAACAGCCTTTCCTGTTTCCACGTCTGTGCAAACCACAAAAAATTCTGCTGGATTTTTGGCAAATGCCTCATTGTCAAATGGATCAAGAATCTCTGGTATCTGATGATAGCATAAATCAACATCATAAATATCACCTGTTTTTAAAAGTGAATGAAGTGTGCCATAACGCTTATCACCACAAAACTTCATATTGTAACGCAGAGTTCTTCCTATCTGTCCAGACTTATAGTTACAGCCAAATACAGCTCCCGCCGAAACTCCAATCACGCCGTCCACCTGGATTTTTTCTTCCATCAAAACATCCAGAATACCTGCCGTATACATTCCTCTCATGGCACCGCCTTCAAGAACAAGTCCTGTTTTTACTTCTTTCATGATTTGCCTCTCTTTCCAACCTTACACATTAAAAGAGCTTTTTTATATTTTTGCGAAACAAGGCTATCATACCACGGTTCATGAAAAACATCAAGGCAATTACACTTTCTTACTGCTCATCCAAAAATGCCAGCGGATCTCCTTTGGTATGAATAAAGTGCATAAGCATGTATGCACACATAATTGCTACATTTTCTTCCTTTAAAATGCGCTTACATTCTTCACGGTCTGCTAATACAATCTCGATATCCTCTGATTCTTCCTCGTGCTCGTTTGTTGGTGTTCCACTACAGTAGCCATAGATTGTTCCGCAGCTTTCGTCTGTCATACCGACTGTCGTAAAAAATGGTCTTGTGTATGCACCTTCTGTAACCTTTGGCTCGAAAACAAGCCCTGTCTCCTCGTAAATTTCACGTATACCTGCCTGTGCCATCTCCTCACCTGGCTCTACAAGTCCTGCCGGAAACTCATACACATATGCATTGATTGGATAACGAAACTGCTTTATAAGCACGATTTTATCCTTTTTTTCTCCATATACACTATAAATAATTACACCATCAGATGTATTTTTATGAGTTGCTGCTTTAAGCTGCGTTGGATCCTTCTTTCTGGATGCCACATAATATTTGCCTGTTTTTCCATTTCTTTTTTCAACATCAAAATTATAGAGATTTAAAAATGGATTATCAGTTACCTTCTCTACTCCTTTTACGCGATCTACCATAGCTGTACCTCTCCTTACCGGCATTGAACAAATCTTTACACTATGCCATATTTTCAACTCGATTCCGCTAGAAATCAGCCTTTTTTATTATACCGTACTCGTGCGCAAAAGAAAAGCCCGCAAAGCAAAGTTTCCCTTGCCTTACGGGATATCGGTTAGTATTCATGGCTTAGTCGAAACCATTGCACCGAAGGGCTTTCGTAACATAGTACCGTGAAACATACATTATCGTACAGCCTCCCTGACTTCCTGCGTGATAGTCTCGCCTCCATTTTCATACCATTTGGTGACAAATTCATCAAATGCATCAATGTCACGCTCTCCTGTGACGATCTGAAGGTAATATTCTTTTTCCATTTGGCGAAGCTTCCACCACTGCGTGCCCATAGTTTCTGTCTCATCAAAATAAAGTGATTCAACCTTATTTGTTTTTGCATCCGCCAGCAAAGAGCAGGCTGTGATTCGGGAGGTGTATGCCGCCCACTCCTCTGGCGTAGCACTATCTGTGTTATCCAGATAGGCCTTACAGGATCTATAATATGAATACTCCAATAAATCAAGATCTTCTGGTTCTTTTTTTCCTGAAAGCACATCTGTTAATTCGTGATAACATTTTGTCAGCGCATAGCTGTAATCAACATTGATTGCAAGTGGTCTGGCTGTTGGGTCTACATTGTTCTGATAATATTCTTCAAACTCACTGTTATATGTTCCATCATAGCGCACATAATCAAACAATCCATTTATAATTTTGCAGGCGATCTCAGGATGTTCATAACCCTTTCTCACAACAACATACTTGTAAGTTGGATTTTGTGAATAATAGCTTGTGCTTCCATCGTCATCTGTCTGAATAAGAAATGGCTCCCAAACAGCATCGGGATTAGCTGCAATAGCTTCCATAAGTGGATTATTCGCTGCCCACCAAGGTCCAAAAAATGATCCGCAAAGTCCCTTCGTTATGAGTTCAATATTGTTTACAGAGGTACGAAGCAAAAAATTCTGATCTAATATATTGCGCTCATACATGCTTTTAAGCTTAGCCAATGCATCTTTTGCCTGCGGCAAAACTGATCCGTAAGAGACCTCTCCATTTTCATCTTCAATCCATTGTTTCGGATAGGCACCATTTGCTGCAAACACAATATCCATCAAATATTCGCTGCTGTAGCCGCACTCACCCGATAACTCCGGATCACATACAAAACCAACTGTCTTGCCTTCTCCATTTTCACCAGGATCCTTCTCTATAAATGCCTGAACAATTGCCTCTGCATCCTCTATTGTTTTAGGACTTTCAAGACCTAGCTTATCCATCCAGTCGCGCCTTAGCCATAAAAGGTTTGGACCATCATCAATATTTGTCTCTGGAATTGCCATTATTTTTCCATCAAAGGTAACACCATCTATTATGCCCTCTCCATAGCTTGCATAAATATCTTTGATTCGGTCTGTCAAACAATTTTCATAACTTTTTGTCAAATCCTCAATCAAATCAAGCGCTACGAGCTGGCGCAAATCCTCAATACTCCCTACAAGCATTAAATCTGGAAGATTATCAGAAGACATAGCCACTGACACACTGACATTATACTGATCATTCTTTTCCTCAAATACATCCTTATTTTGAATGTTAAAGTACTCACGCAGATAACGTGTATAAGCATTGTTCTCGTAAGTCTCACCTTTAGGAAGATTGGAGTTATTTGCTCCAGTCATTTTTCCAAGCGTGTATGTTACAAGCTCTGGATATTTGCCATCAGGTGTTGTACTGGCATACTCCCACTGCTCTTTTTTTGCTAATTCGTTTGCCGGCACTGTCTGACAAACAGACAGCACCGATACAAACATCACTGCCAACACACTTTTTGGAATTTTCTTTTCCATAGACATTCTCCGTTTTTATCCCTTAACAGCTCCTGATACACCTTCCTGGTAGCATTTTTGCATTGACATAAATAAAATGACAATCGGAATGGAAATCAGCACGGCACCTGCTGCGAAGCAGTTAAACCAACTGTTTACATATTCCTTTTCAAGCATGTTCCAAAGACCAATTGATACCGTATAGTACTTTGCATTCGCACGGCAAATTACTTTCGCAAAGATAAAATCAAGCCATGGTGCCATAAATGCCTGCAGGATCGTGTAGACAATAATAGGCTTACTAAGCGGAATAGTTATCTTTGTAAACACCTGAAATCTTGTCGCACCATCCAGATAAGCAGCCTCATCAATAGACTTTGGAATAGTGTCAAAAAAGCCTTTTGCAATATAAAAGCCTAAGCCCGCACCGCCAGAATATACAAGCACTAATGCTACACGAATCATCGCACCCTCTGACAGACCAACTGACTTTAAAATATAGTAAACAGCGATCATTGACATAAAGCCCGGAAACATACCAAGAACAAGTGCAATGTTCATCATCGGTTTTCTCATCTTAAAACGCATACGTGACATACAATATGATACCGACAAAACAAAGAAGGTAGAGATTGCGCAAGAGAAAATTGAGATGATAAGTGTATTAATAAACATCTGCGGAAAATTTAAAATCTGCGTATCTGTAAACAGCTTCTTATAGTTGTTCAGTGTAAATGTCTTCGGAATAAGTGTGGAAATATATTGTCCACTCTCTCCTCTAAAGCTGATCATAATAATCCACGCAATCGGAATGACCCAAATAACTGCCAAAACAGCAAGAATCACATGAACTATTGTGTTTGTAATAAATCTTTTGCTTTTTGCCGAAGCAGTATTTTGCTTTTTCATCATTGGAAGCCCTCCTCATTCTTATAGGAACCTGTATTCCGATACGTGATCAGTGATACAACGGCCAGAACCACGAAGGTCAAAATACCGATGACTGCACCAAGATTATAATACTGGTTATCAACTGTCAGCTTATACAGCCAGGTAACGAGAAGATCCGTCCTTCCTGCTGTTGATCCTACAGGTGTAGGATTTCCGCCTGTCAGCAGATAAATTACATTAAAGTTATTTACATTTCCAGTAAAGGTTGTAATAAGATATGGACCTGTTACAAACAGCATATACGGCAGTGTAATTGAGAAAAATGTTCTCACCGGACCTGCACCATCCACTGTTGCCGCCTCATACAAATCTGCCGGAATATTCTGAAGAACACCAGTTACCTGAAGCATGGTAAATGGAATACCAACCCAGATATTGATTACAACTACCATCACTCGTGCCAGCGTTGTATTTGACCAGAACGGAATAGCCTTTTCAATGATGCCTGCATTTAATAATAGCGTATTTACAATACCATTCTGACTAAAGATCGTTCTCATTAACAGCAGTGAAACAAACTGCGGAACTGCTGCTGAAAGGACAAAGCAAAAACGCCAGAATGCCTTACATCTTGTACCCTTACGGTTGATGACAATTGCAAGAATCATACCTAAGATATAGTTACTAAAAGTCGCTGCTACAGCCCAGATAAGAGTCCAACCAAGTACTGACCAGAATGTACTTCCAATGGAATCACCAATATTTAATACCTTCGCAAAATTTGCCAGTCCTACCCAATTAAAGATTGTTGTATGAGCATCTACTTTACTATAATTTGTAAATGCCATACAGATCATAAATACAAGCGGAAGAACTGTAAAAATTAGTATGCCAAGAATTGGCAGCGTAAGAAGTGTACGATGCAGATCTTTATCAAAAAGACTCTTGATATCTTCCTTAAAAGTAGGAATCTTTTTGCCAGCCTCTGCCAGACACTGCATTTTATATGCACTCTTTACGCTTCCACGCCAGAAAATAATAAATGCAGCAACTAAAAAGCATGTAGCCACACCAAACAAAAGCATAAGAAGTGAATTATCACCCTTTGTATACTCATAAATCTGCTTTGCCTCACTCCATACCTTCTGCTGCTCCTGTCCTCCAAGGTGAACAAGATCTACAATATAGCCTGCACCTTTCATCACCATAAATGCAATAAAAGCAATTTCAATGGCAAGCATGCCAAGACCCTTTATTATCTGATGATGTGCAATGTTTCCGAGTCCGAGTACAACCATGGAAAGCTTTGTCAATGCATTTCCCTTTGTAACTGCTTTCGCAACAGAGTACGGATTATCAAATTCTTTGCCCCCTTTTTTCTTTTCGGACATAAAAAACCTCCCGTTCAATCTTAATAGTTACATGAATTTGAAAATAAATGCCCCAGGCCCGCAAGGCGGAACCCGGAGCTCTTTATTTTATTTCACTTTTTATTTAGTCAACGATGCTCTGATTCATTGAATCACTTAACTTATCAGTCATCTCTTCTGCATTATCTAATGTAACCTCACCGTTTACGATAGACTTACCGAAGTTCTCTGCCGGTGTCCAGTAGTTATTCATAGCGCTTACGAACGGCTGCAGGATAGAAGTCTCATCAAATGTCTCATTCTGAGCGATTACAAGCTCATCCTTCTGAATTTCTTCTTCCGCTAACAGATCAGTATTGCAAGGAACGATGCTTCTTGCATCATAGTGCATCTGCTGTGACTCCTCATTTCCAAGGAACAGTGCAAGTGCTACTGCTACCTGCGGATACTCACAGTTAGGATTTACACCGATTGCCTTAGAACCTGCGAATGATTTCATCTGGAGTTCTTCACCGTCTAAGTTGTAGGTTGGAAGCTTTGCTATTCCAAGATTGTCACCCATTGCTTCTGACAGCTTGGTGTAATCCCAAGAACCACTAAACATTGCATTGATGCTTCCATCACACATACCAGAAACGCCAACACCTGACTCATCATTTACAAAGTTCTTATTTCCTACAAGATTTACAAGATACTTGGTAACTGCTGCACCCTTCTCACCAGCAAAATCAATGCCAGCTTCCTCATCTTTGCCATCCTCACCAAACAATGTGCAGCCGTTTCCTACATAGAAAGCGCCAATGTACCAGGAGTTTGTTAATGGGAAGGAAACCTTACCCTTTTCCAACATGGTATCAAGACTCTTAATATCGTCCTCACCATATACGCTCTTATCGTAGAACATATACCAGGTATTAGTAGTGAACGGAACACCATATACACAATCATTTACTGTTACAGAATCTATGATTGCCTCGGAGTTTGTATTCTTAATATAATCAACAGTTTTGCCGCCAAGCTCTGCGATTGCACCTGCATCAATCAGTGTCTGTAGCTGGTCATTTGCAAACATGTAAACGTCTGCAGAACCAGATGGATCCTGAGAAATTGTCTTTCCTGCATCTCCCTCTGAGCAGGTACCATACTCAAATGTAAGATCCCAATTTACATGAAGCTCATTGAATGCTTCGCAGCGCTTCTGCAGCCACTCGCCGTACTCTTCTGCCTGATCCTCTGCTGGTCCCCATACAGTGATAGTTGCTGTAATCGGATCCTCTGCTGAATAATCTACTGTTTCTTCCTCTGCTGCCTCTGAACTTGTCTCTTCATCAGCAAATACACTCATTGCACCGCCAAAAGTTGATAAACACATAGCGCCTGCTAAAAATAAACTGGATGCTTTTCTAAATTTCATAATACAAAATCCTCCCTGTTTTCTGTTTCCATTCGGAAATCCTTATGTCATTATTATAAGAAATTTTGGTGATTTCGTATATATCAAAAATATTAGATTCATGTTGTTTTTTTCTGAAATTACGATATCCTCTTTGGAATCCTGATACTCGCCTTAGTTCCCTGCCCTATTTTGCTTTCAATCTGCAGACTATACTGTTCTCCATAGTAAAGCTTTATGCGCTCATTGACATTTCTAACGCCATATCCCTTTGACTCTTCTGTTAAAATACGAGCCGCCTGCTCATCACTCATGCCTACACCATTATCTGCTACAGTCAAAACTATCAGATCACCATCTTCCTTTCCAGTAATCGTCAGCTTTCCTCTGCCGTCTGTCTTCACATCGATTCCATGAGCAATAGCATTTTCAATAAGAGGCTGAAGCATAAGATTTAATGACTGATACTGACCAATTGATTCATCTACATCAAACTCCACATCAAATTCGTAGTCATGCATCATCAGCTGAATATCAAGATAAGAACGCATGTTACGAAGCTCATCTGAGAGTGACATGACATTCTTTCCTTTGTTTAACGAGGTTCGGTAAAAGGTAGAAAGTGCCAGCGTAATTTTACTTATATCTTCCGCATCTGCCTCAATTGCCTTCCAATTAATTAACGACAGCGTATTGTATAAGAAGTGGGGGTTGATCTGCGCCTGAAGCGCCTTCATTTCATATTCCTTTTCTTTAATGCGTCCTTCATAAACTTCCTTGATTAAGGTATTTAATTGAAGAAGCATTGAATCAAAACCATTGACAAGATCACCTATCTCATCACGGCTGTCACTAGTAATATTAACCTCAAAATTTCCCTGCTCTACCTCTTTCATTCCAGATCTAAGTCTTCTAATCCTCTTTGTAACAAAGCTCGTCAAAATCATCATGGCTATCACTGACATCAGTGTCATAATAAACACCGCAATAAGCGCAATTCGTGTAATTGGCGTTACTGACCATACTATTAAGCTATTTGGCTTATACAAACATGCTGTCCATCCAGTCGCAGATGATGTTTCTGAAAGAATCGTATACTCATTTTCCTGATTTTTCTTCTGATCAAGAAGCTGCGCGGCGTTTAACTCATATTCCCGATATTTTTTATCAAAGAATGCTTTTTCATACACTGCATTGCCCTTCTCATCGAAAATAACAATGCCATAATTATTCTGAAGTGTCTGCTTAAATGTCTCAAACATGCTGTCATACTCAACGCTAATGTACAAAATACCATCTAATCCATAGCGCTTTAGCATACTCATTGGGCTTACCCCAAACACAATTTCTTCATTTTTATCAACAAACCACTGCATTTCTCCAGAATCTGCCACACTCCTATACCAATTAGTATCTATAATCTCTGAAATTGGTGCCAGCGTGTCACCATGCTTGATCATATCCTTATCTACATAAATCGTAACTTTGCCAACATCGTTGTGAAAATATTTCAGTGAAGCAAGCATTGGGTCAAGTATCGTAACAAGCTGATTGTACATCTCATACACTGAATCATACTGGTATCCAATCACCTGTGAGATTGTCTGGTTATAACAAATATAGTTATTTAAATTTGTGTAGATTGCAAGCTTATTTTCCATTGAGGCAAGTGCCTGATACAGATACGATTCCATACTGTCTCTCTCATTTTGCAATAAAATCTGCTTCATCTGAACATAAGTAACTGACAGCACCGCCACAACAGGAAGAAAACCTGACAGCGCATATACAATGGCCAGCTTATAACCAAGCCTTACATTTCTAAACCAACTGACAATTCGGCTGCCAAGCTTACTTTTCTTCAATCATTTCATCCCCGCTTTCTCTAAATTTTTGTGGACTAATTCCATAATACTCACGAAAGCTAGAACAAAAATATGAAACATTTGGATAACCGCATGCAGTGCTTATATCTACAATTTTCATCATCGTCTGCTCCAAAAGATCCTTTGCCTTTTCCATACGAACGCTCTTGATAAAACGATTCAAATTCTGACCCGTTTCTTTTTTAAATACACTGCTTAAGTAGCTTGGAGCCCTATAGACAAGCTCACTTAGTCGCTCCACACTCATTTCATCTCCATAATGAGCAGCAATGTAGCGCTTGACAGCCTCCACCTCACGATGGCCTGTCTGTACTCTTCCTGAAAATGTCTTTTCCAATAGATTTATGGAATCGCTTACAATATCTGTAACCTGAACAAAGTCAAATGAACGATAAAGCTGATCAATCTTCGTATTTAACTGCTTCTCTCCCTCTCCTGGTACTGCATCATAAATATCCTTTAGTAAGTTGGCAAATAAAAATTTGATATACATCTGGGAAAATGCAGTCTGGCTTCTGTATCTCTGGCTGAAACGCTCAAAATGATCACGCAGGCTCTGAACATCCTTCATTCGAATATCCTGCTTCATCTGCTTAATTAATGTATCATCATCTATTTTAATGATCTCACAATCACTGCTCTTCATTCCACTGTAAAACAGTCTGACATTCGGATGATAAAATTTATTTTCCATAAGCTCCTCAAGCTCATCCATTGCGCAAATAATCTGCTCTGCACATGAAATTTCTGAAGAAATGGATGCTGTACAACTATTTTCATATTCCTCTTTAATCTGATCTAGCAGCTTATTTGCAAACTCAATAGGATCAATAGATCTATCTTTTAATAAGATGATAGACTGCTGCGGAGTCAGATTTAAATAAAGAAAGGCTTCGCTAGCGCAAACTTCTTTTATTTTTTTTGCCAGAATGCGCTCCTGCAAATCAACACCATTTTTTCCGAAAAAATCATCATCTGTCTCAAGCATTAGAATACGGCAAAAACAATCAACGTCTGATTTTGTCAAAACACCGCCGCTTTTCTCAAGCACTTCTGCTACATTTACTCCATTTACAATCTGATATAGTGCATGCTCACGCATTTGCTGCATACTCTTTTTTTTCATATTTTTCTCGGCACGTTCTGCTTCAAGTTCCTGAATGACCCGTGTAATAGTCTCTTTAAACTCACTCGGATCAACTGGCTTTAAAATGTAATCAGAAACACCTAGACGCACTGCTTTTCTGGCATAGTCAAACTCACTGCAGCCCGAAAAGATTACGCATTTCATATCCTCGTTTCTGTCGTCTTTTTTACATTCCTCTATCAGCTGAATGCCGTCCATAAATGGCATCTTTACATCTGTAAGCAAAATATCTGCCGTATGCTCCTTTAAATACTCAAGCGCATCTCTTCCATTTGCAGCCTCAGCAATCTCACATGGCAGCTGCATGTGGCGCAGCAGCATTTTAATGCCATTTCGTTCAATTCGCTCATCGTCTACCACCAATATCTGATACATATCCCCCTATCCTTTCTGTACGCAAATTATCTGTATTCCATTTTACCCTAATAAACGATGAAAATCAACGAAAAAAAGGTGGCAGCGTGTTTATGCTGCCACCTTTTTTAATATTTATTATAACTTCCAGATTTCTTCGTTATATTGTGCTATAGTACGGTCGGATGAGAAAAATCCTGCCTTTGCGATGTTGATGAGCATTTTCTTTGCCCATTTCTTTCTATCTGCGTAGTCATTAAGCACCTGCTCTTTGCGTGCTATATACTCTTTTAAGTCAAGGAGGGTCATAAACCAGTCTTTATTTATCAGTTCTTTATGAAGCTGTGTTAAGGTTTCTTCGTCTCCTGCTTCAAGCATTTGCTCACTGATAAGGAAATCGACTGCTGTGTGTATGTCTTCGTCTTTTGTGTAGTAATCTTTTGCACAATAATCTGCATTTTTATAATGTTCAATTACCTGCTCGCTGCTCTCTCCGAAGAAGTAAATATTATCTTCTCCGACAAGCTCTCCAATCTCTACGTTTGCGCCATCTCTTGTTCCTAATGTTACTGCACCATTTAACATAAACTTCATGTTTCCTGTTCCTGATGCCTCCTTTGATGCTAAGGAGATCTGCTCGGAGATATCACATGCCGGTATAATTTTTGATGCCTTTGTTACGTTGTAGTTTTCTACCATAACTACGCGCAGATATGGGCTGACTTCTGGATCCTGCTCTGTGATCTGCTGTAAGCAAAGAATTGCATGAATGATATCCTTTGCGATTGTATAGGCTGGCGCTGCTTTTGCGCCAAAGATCAGCGTTACTGGTGTCTTAGGAAGCTTTCCATTCTTGATTTCAAGATATTTATGAATTGCCCAGAGTAAATTCATCTGCTGGCGTTTATACTCGTGAAGACGCTTTACCTGAATATCAAAAATAGAATTTTCATCAATAACAACACCCTGTGTATGCTTTAAATAGTCAGCAAGCTGGCGCTTTTTCTCCTTCTTGATCGCAAGAATGCTGTCTAATACGCTGTCATCATTTTCGAATGAAAGCAGCTTTTCAAGCTCACAGGCATCCTTTTTAAAACCACTTCCAATCTTATTTTCAATTTCCTCTGAAAGCTCCTCATTACATGAAAGCAGCCAGCGGCGGAAGGTGATTCCGTTTGTCTTGTTGTTGAATTTCTCCGGATAAATTTTGTAAAAAGCATTAAGCTCTGAATTTTTCAAAATTTCAGTATGCAGGTAAGCAACACCGTTTACACTGTGACCATAGTGGATATCCATATGTGCCATGTGAACTCTGTCATTCTCATCAATAATCGCTACCTTCGGATCTGAATATTTTGCCTTTACACGCTTATCAAGCTCCTTGATGATCAATACTAACTGTGGAACAACCTTCTCTAAATATGCAAGCGGCCACTTCTCAAGTGCCTCTGACAGAATTGTGTGGTTTGTATATGCGCATACCTTTGTGACAAGTTCAACTGCCTCATCCATAGTGATGCCGCGCTCAAGAAGCAGACGGATCAGCTCAGGAATAACCATTGACGGATGAGTATCATTGATCTGAATAGCAGCATACTCATCTAAATCGGTCAGCTTACAGCCGCGTGCCGTACACTCATCTAAAATCAAGTGTGCTGCATTGCTTACCATAAAATACTGCTGGTAGATACGAAGTAAGTTTCCTGCCTCATCACTGTCATCTGGATATAAGAACAGTGTCAGATTCTTTGCGATATCTGTCTTGTCAAAGCTTATGGTACCGTCCTTAATAAGACTCTCATCTAAAGTATCAACATCAAACAGATGAAGCTTATTCGTGCGTCCCTCATAGCCTGTCACCTCAATGTCATACATGCGTGAGGTCACTGTCAGATCACCAAATGAAACTGGATAGCTTACATTAGTTTTGATCAGCCAGCTGTCTTTTTCAATCCATGGATTTGGTGTTTCCTTCTGGAAATTGTGATCAAACACCTGCTTAAACAGACCCATATGATAATTCAAGCCTACACCATCACCGTGCAGATTTAATGTTGCCATGGAATCCAAAAAGCATGCTGCCAGACGGCCAAGTCCACCGTTTCCAAGAGATGGTTCTGGCTCGATCTCTTCGATCTCACCAATATCCTTTCCTGCTGCTTCAAGTTCTTCCTTTACAGTCTTGTAAAGACCAAGATTGATAAGGTTGTTTGATAACAGCTTTCCAATCAAAAACTCTGCGGAAATGTAATATACCTTCTTCTTTCCAGCTTCGCTTTCCTTCTTTGCTGCCAGATCCTTTGTCATATCAAGCAGTGCGTAATAAATCTCCTTATTGGTGCAGCCAGATAACGGCTTATTATATTTCTTTTCACAAATTTCGTTTACCATCATTATTATTAAAACTCCTTTCATGAGTTGATGTGTGCAGTTTACTGCTTTTTTTGTCATTTTTCTTGCATTATGCCGCCTTTTTATGGTACTATCCTATCATGATGATACCAGGGTCAAAAGCTCCAACCACCGATCGTGTTTGCACGATGAGGGGGTTGAGCTTGGGACCCGCAAAAACATAAGGAGAGAGCCACGATGCAGATACCTGAATACGAAAATTATCATGAGACAAAATCACACAGCACACCTGATTTTCCTTACAATGCGTATATTTGTTCTATTCCACTTGATTTTGAGAAGGTGCCTCTTCACTGGCACGATGAGGTGGAAATCATCTATATTAAAAAGGGACGTGGGCGCGTCACATTAGATTTTACCTCTCTTTATGTAGAGGCAGGTGATATTATTATTGTCAGTCCCGGTCAGCTTCATGCAATCGGCCCAGCTGAATATTCTATGGAATATGAAAATATTATTTTTTCACTTGATCTTCTTTGTACTGGAAGCATGGATGCTCTAAGCAGTGAATTTTTTGAGCCTTTTTTGGCTGGTACCATTGGCTTTGAGCATCTTGTCTGCTGTGATGATGAACATTACCCTGTTCTCTCATCATGCCTAAATCATATTGACAGTATCAGCAGCAGTTTTCCAAAAGGCTACCGCCTTGCAATTAAGGGGGCTCTTTTTACCTTCTTCTACACCATATTCACAAATTCCACCGATATTCCTGCTCCCAAAAACGACCCTCACATTGAACGACTCAAAAGTGTCCTAAAATATATCGAAACACACTACATGAGTTCAATATCAATTGATGAGATTTCCGCTGTTTCTGGTTTTTCTGCTTCTCATTTTATGCGTTTTTTTAAATCTGCAATGGGTACCTCTTTTACTTCATATCTTTCCTCATATCGTCTTTCAATGGCAGCGCGTCTTCTCATGCTGACAAATGACTCTATTTTAGATATTGCCCTCTCCTGCGGCTATGAGAATCTTTCTTATTTTAACCGTTCATTTAAAAAACGATACAAAAAGACCCCCAGCGAATACCGCCGAGGGTCTAATGAAACATAACGATTTATTCGTTTTATCTTTTATTTATTTTTGCTCTTTGTGGTTAAAACTATGCACTCACTCGCTAATCTTATTTCCGGTGTATAACTGATAATATTTGCCTTTTTGTGCAATAAGATCATCATGAGTTCCGCGCTCAATGATGCGTCCCTGCTCTAAGACCATGATGCAGTCGCTGTTCTTAACGGTAGACAGACGGTGCGCGATAACAAATGTTGTTCTTCCGTGCATCAGCTTGTCCATACCATCCTGAACAATTTTCTCAGTTCTTGTATCAATGGAGCTTGTTGCCTCGTCAAGAATTAGTACAGGCGGATCGGCAACAGCTGCACGGGCAATGGCAAGAAGCTGTCTTTCACCCTGACTTAAGTTAGCACCATCTCCTGTGAGCATTGTGTCGTAGCCCTGCGGCAGTCTGCGGATAAAGCCATCTGCATTAGCAAGCTTGGCTGCTGCATGTACCTCTTCTTCTGTCGCATCAAGTTTTCCGTAACGAATATTTTCCATAACAGTTCCAGTAAACAGATGTGTATCCTGAAGAACAATTCCTAGTGAATGACGAAGATCATCCTTTTTGATCTTTCCGATATTTATACCGTCATAGCGGATCTTTCCGCTTTGAATGTCATAGAAACGATTGATCAAATTGGTGATTGTTGTCTTTCCTGCACCTGTTGAACCTACAAATGCAATCTTTTGTCCCGGCTGCGCATATAAGCTTACATCATGAAGTACCATCTTATCATCGTTGTAACCAAAA
Organism: Anthropogastromicrobium aceti; assembly: GCF_020687335.1. Taxonomy (NCBI): domain Bacteria; kingdom Bacillati; phylum Bacillota; class Clostridia; order Lachnospirales; family Lachnospiraceae; genus Anthropogastromicrobium; species Anthropogastromicrobium aceti. The sequence continues at coordinate 38,734 of NZ_JAJEQN010000025.1, read as the reverse complement.
TCCACATGCTCAAATACAACATCGCCTTTAAGCTGTCTATAATCTGTCGTACCTTCTGCCTTGTGATAATGCTTCCAAGCCCATGTGCCCGTTCTCTTATTTGATTCAGTGATTGTGCCATCTGCATTTACAACAGCATCTGTAAGAGTAACATATCCATCATCTACCTCTGGCTTTTCATCAAGCAGACGGAAGATTCTATCACCGCCGGCAAGTGCCATAACGATACTGTTTAACTGATTGCTGATCTGGTTGATTGGCTGCTGGAAGCTCTTATTTAATGTCAAAAAGCTTGCCAGACTTCCCAAAGTAAAGCCACCGATTCCATTGATCGCAACAAGACCACCAACGATTGCAACAACAACGTAGCTTAAGTTTCCAAGCTGTACATTGATTGGTCCTAAGATATTAGCATAACGGTTTGCATTATAGGCACTCGCATACAGATCGTTGTTTAACTGGTCAAAGCGCTCAATACTCTCATCTTCGTGACAGAATACCTTGACAACCTTCTGACCATCCATCATCTCCTCGATAAAGCCGTTTAAGGCACCGATATTTTTTTGCTGTGATACGAAAAACTTTCCGCTCTTAGAAGCAGCTGTCTTACTTGCCCATATAACAAGCATAACCATAACAATAGAAACAAGTGTAAGCGGCACACTTAAGATGATCATGTAAATCAGTACATTTACAATACTGATTAAGCTGTTGATAAACTGCGGAATACTCTGGCTGACCATCTGGCGCAGCGTATCAACATCATTTGTGTACATTGACATGATATCGCCATGCTTATGTGTGTCAAAATATTTAATTGGAAGGGATTCCATATGTTTAAACATATCATTACGGATGTTTCTCATCGTTCCCTGAGTAACATACACCATGATCTTAGTATTGCCAAAAGTAGCTGCAATACCAATTGCATATAAAATACCCATCTTGATAATTGCCTGCAGAAGCTCTGAATAATCTGGGTTAGCCTGACCTAAAAGAGGTGTAATATAACCGTCAATCAAAGTCTTCATAAACATAGTTCCCTGTACATTTGCATATACGCTGACAACAATACAGATAAGTACAAGCAGACAATGAACTGGATAACGCTTCAGCACGTAGGACATGATGCGTTTAAATACCTTTACTGGATTTTCGACCTTCTGCTTTGGTCCGAAATCACGTCTTGGTCCTGGTCCTGGCATTACTGATCACCGCCTTTCTCATCAAAATCACCGCTTCCGCCTGTCTGAGACTCATATACCTCACGGTAAATCTCATTTTTAGCAAGAAGCTCTTCATGTGTTCCAATTCCGTTAATCTTACCATCATCCATCACGATGATACGGTCTGCATTCTGCACACTTGAGATACGCTGTGCAATTATGATCTTTGTCGTATCCGGAATTTCCGTTGCAAATGCCTGACGGATCTTTGCATCAGTTGCCGTATCAACTGCACTTGTGGAGTCATCAAGAATCAGAATCTTTGGCTTTTTAAGAAGTGCTCTTGCAATACAAAGACGCTGCTTTTGTCCGCCTGATACGTTATTTCCGCCCTGCTCAATGTAAGTATTGTAACGCTCTGGGAAACGCTCAATAAATTCATCGGCACAGGCAAGCTTACAGGCACGGATACACTCCTCATCAGAAGCTGTTTTATCACCCCAGCGAAGATTTTCAAAAATGGTTCCTGAAAACAGGACATTTTTCTGAAGAACAACGCTGACCTGATTACGAAGTGCTTCCATATCATATTTTCGCACATCCAGACCGCCAACCTTTACAGAACCTTCCTGCACATCATAAAGGCGGCTGATCAAATTAACAAGACTTGACTTTGCACTTCCCGTTCCGCCGATCAAACCAATTGTCTCACCTGAACGGATAGATAAATTGATATCAGACAAAATCGGCTTTTCGCTTCCTGCATTATATCGGAATGTAACATGATCAAACTCGATGCTGCCATCCTTTACATCTGCAACTGGCTGATCTGGGTTCTTTAAATCCGGCTTTTCGTTTAATACTTCGCAGATACGCTCTGCACTTGCAATACTCATTGTAAGCATAACGAAAACCATAGACAGCATCATTAAGCTCATTAAAATACTCATGCAATAATTTAATAAACTCATCAACTCTCCAGTTGTCAGTGCAACACCGCCTGTTCCGATGATCATTTTTGCGCCAATCCAGCTGATTGCCAGAATACAGCCATATACAGCAAAATTCATAACCGGGGAATTTAATGCAACAACGCCCTCTGCCTTAACAAATATCTTGTAAATATTTTCGCTTGCCTTTACAAACTTATTCTTTTCATAATCCTCACGCACATAAGCCTTTACAACACGAATAGCAGAAACATTCTCCTGAACACTCGCATTTAACGCATCATACTTCGGAAATGCAGCTGTAAAATATTTTCTTGCTCTGTTGACAATAAAAAACAAAGCAATGCCAAGAACAATGATAACGCCTAAGAAAATTGTAGAAATTCTTGCATTTGTAATAAATGCCATTGCAAGTGCACAAATCAGACTGGCCGGTGCTCTCATACACATACGAAGTATCATCTGATATGCATTCTGAATATTAGTTACATCCGTGGTCAGTCTTGTTACGAGACTGGCAGTTGAAAATTTATCAATGTTGGAAAATGAAAAGGTCTGAATATTATCATACATTCCTTTTCTAAGATTACGGGCAAATCCTGCTGATGCTTTTGCACCATACACACCGCCCATGATTCCGGCAAATAAGCCGATTGCTGCGATCACAAGCATGCCTGCACCAACCACACAGATATGCTTCATATCGCCCTTATTGACACCGTCATCAATAATGGAAGCCATCAGATAGGGAATCATCATCTCCATCAAAACTTCCAGAATCATGTAGCACGGTGTCGCAATTGATGCACGCTTAAATTCTTTTACATATGCACCTAGTGTTTTTATCATGGCTACTCTCCTCCTGTTATTTTCTCTACATTTTTACAGATCTTTTCCAATACCTCAAAGCAGATCCTTCTCTCTTCATCTGTAATACCAGCCTCCATCGCATCATGTGCTGAGTCGATTACTGCAATCGTATCAAGGTGAACCTTTTTCCCTAACTCTGTCAGTTCTAACCGCTTAAGCCTTGCATCATGCTCATCGGTAGTCCTTGTCAGATACCCCTTTTTCTCCATCAGCTGCAGGATGTTTGTCACCGTTGAACGGGCAATACCAAAATTTGATTCGATATCCTTTTGGTAGACTGGTTGCTGTGCGTGATACAAAAAGCCCAGAATCCACCCATGCATGTTAGTGATTTCATCAAAACCAGCTGCCGCGAGGCTTGTGTGAATGCCTCTCTCCACGATATGATTGACCCTCTTTAGGCTAAAGCATATCGACTTTTCCTTTTCCATACAGCCTTCCTTTCCCGGAACGCAAAATAGTTCGATTCCGAATTGTTCGATACAGAATTATTATAATACCTGATTTTATTTTGTCAATGACTTTTTTTCGCAAAATGAATCGGCGAAGTTATGTTGAACTTTTTTCATATTTATGGTATTCTTATAGGTAATTGACTTAGATATATTTTACACAGGAGGTTTGCTTATGCAAATACATGAATCTGCCGAAAACTATCTTGAAACAATCCTTATGCTCAGCAAAAAGCTGCCAGTTGTGCGCTCTGTCGATATCGCAAATGAATTGGATTTTAAAAAATCAAGTGTCAGCATCGCAATGAAAAATTTACGAGAGGGCGGAAAGATTACCGTAACTCAAGCCGGTTATATTTATCTTACTGACAGCGGCCGTGCGATTGCCGAAATGATCTATGAGCGCCATGAGTGGCTGACAAATTGGCTTATTAGCCTTGGCGTTGACAGCAGCATTGCTGCTGAGGACGCATGCAAAATGGAGCATGTAATCAGTAAGGAGAGTTTTGAAGCACTGAAAAACCATTTTGGTCAGTTTTGATTATGAAAACACGAATAATTCATACTGACAGGATAAAACAATTTCTTCACGCTTTTCTATTTTGCTTTTTTATTTTCATCACTGCTTGTATGATGAGCGGCTGCGCAAAGTGCCCGCCAATCACATTCTCTTCTGTATTAGATATTCAGGCTGACGAATCAGGTACACGCACGATGTCTGTTACAGCCAATAAAAGGACACTGCAGAAGCTTTTCCACAACAGCAATTTTTCTTTTCAAAGCTTTATCACGGCTAACTGCCCTAAGGGACTTGAATGGAATTATGTGGACACTGCTTCTGCCTATGAGTTGACTTTTGTTCTTTCGTTTAATTCGCTAGATGAATATCAGGAAAAAATTGATGCGCTTACAGGCATTGAACAATTTTCTTCAATTTCACGACCGCAAGTCGGTGTAAAAACTGGCTTTACCTTATCTGAGCCAGATGATGTGATGGCTGTTTTTGCCTGGTTTACTGATGCTCTTAAGGAGCGCACAGGACTTAGTGACTCAAAGCTTTTATCCTACCTGTCTCAGCAGGAAAATGAACTTATCTATAACGGACGAAGCTATAAAAGCCAAAATAATGCACTTGTCTGCAACGCAGAAAAAATTCTTGATGCCAAGCGAATTGATATTTTAACATCACTTTCTCTTGACAAATGGAACCGTACTATCTATATCATCTTTCCTGATGAACTGCGTGACAATGCTTCTAATGTAAAAAGCTATCTTGACGCTATCGTCCCAGATGGAATTGAGGCTGTCTGGAATAATGATACCACATGGCAGCTGACCTTCAGCGCTGAAAGCTTTAAAGAATTATGTGTTCAGACAAGCCAGCTGTTTCAGTCATCAAGCCAATCACTTGCGTCTGAATCGATTATCGCTGAAAACTCTATGAAAATCGTGCACTCTTATGCAGAACCATTTCAGTTTTCCTTCTTTGTTCCCGATTCAGGAACAGCAAGGGCACGCTATTTCTACAGCACCGACACAAATGCAGCACTTGCTGTATACGACAATGATCATACGCTTCAAAAGCTTCCGCTTGCACGCGATGGTTATGATGGCTATGTCTGTCTGTTTGATGATCTTGTGGAAGGGGGATGCACCTATAACTATGATGCCATCTTCCAATATCAGCCGCAGCAGATCACAGTTTCTACACAGATAAAATCTATACAGCTTCTGACGCGCACAATTACTCTCTCACTCGGCGAGGTACCTAAGCTTCATCAAAAGCTTATCACAGATACTGCAAAGCGTGATACTTACAATTTCGGAACTATAACCGCCAAAACTGATGATGAAAATCACCTGACTCTGTTCTTTACACAGACTGGCACACCATCTTATCTCGCAAAGGGATTTGAAGCTTTCTTTGGCGGAAAGGAATCAATTGACTACTGTTCTCATACTATGGCGCTGTTTCAGCCAAAGCATACATATCGCTTCACAGAAAGTATGGACTTTTCCAATTTTCTTGTGCAGCCAGATGCAACATTAATTACTGTTATGGTGCAGCTTCCAAACGGTACTTCCATAATATCTGATTCTCTTGAAAGCAGTCTTACAACAGAAAACAATATCTTAGATAATGTTTACTCTGCCAAGACAACAGATAATGTTCTGTCACTTACCATGACGCTGTCTCAGCCAAATGCTGTCTATTATCTTTGTCTGCTTTCACTTATTATCATTGTAAGTGCGATTCTTTTTTCCATATACAAATGGCTCAGCCACCGCTAAACGCGGTGCTGAGCCTTTCATTTTATCTGTATTAATCAGATTTATTTTGCTGCTGTAAGTGCATCCATTCCAAGCTTTGCACAGCCAAGGATTCCCTGATTGTCATTCAGGCTTGGAAGCACAATGTAGTTTTCGATATCGGAAAGCTCCTCTGTGTCAATGTACTTGTTGACCATACGAAGCGTTTCCTTACGAATCAGATCCATCACATGAGTCTGATGCATAACACCGCCGCCAAGTACAATACGCTCTGGTGAGAGAAGCATGATCATGTCTACAAGACCCTGTGCCACATAGTAAGCCTCTAACTCCCAAACTTCCTTCTTGTCAGACAGCTCATATGCCTTCTTGCCCCAGCGCTCTTCAATTGCCGGACCGCTCGCCATACCCTCTAAGCATCTTCCATGATATGGGCATTTGCCCTTATATGTATCATTTGGATGAGGTGCTACTAAAATATGACCGCCTTCCGGATGTTGCATACCGTGAAGCATCTTTCCATCTACAATAACTCCTGCTCCAATTCCTGTTCCAACTGTGATATAGATGCTGTTCTTTAAGCCCTTTGTGATGCCCCATGTTGCCTCACCAAGCGCTGCTGCATTTACATCTGTATCAAATCCAACAGGAATCTGCAGTGCCTTCTTAAACTCATCAAGTACCGGATACCACTTCCATGCAAGCTTTGGTGTATTGCCGACACAGCCATACTTTGGAGACTGCTCGTTTAAGATAACCGGGCCAAAGAATCCGATTCCAAGTGCTTCAACTTGCTGCTCCTTGAAATATGCAATCATCTTCGGCATTGTAATTTCTGGTGTCTCTGTCGGAATGGATACACGATCCAAAACTTCCCCATTTTCATTGCAGACAGCAAGCACCATCTTTGTGCCGCCGCCCTCTAATGCGCCAATTCTCATTTCTATTCTCCTCTATTTCCCTTGTCTTCTATTTTTTTTATTTTCTTTTTTGAAGGGATCTTTCCTGTTTTATTTTGATTTTGGCTGATTACTTCTTACTTTTCTGTGATATAAGAATAAATCATCATCAAATTCTTGCCCTCTGCCTTCATCTTTCCATAACATGCCGGAACGATAAGGTGAGTGCCCTTCTTTACTGGAGTGCCGTCAAAACTTCCCTCTCCATCCAGAACACTGATATCTACAAATGGCTGATTCCAATCAAACTCTGCTGTTCCATTTACAGTTGCCTTGCATACAGTATAGCACGGGCAGCTTACAAGCTTCTCGGCCTCTGCACCTTCAACGTCAAGCTTTTCATGCTCTGCCACTGCCGGTTCAAATGGTGCCTTAATAACGTCAATACTCTGCTGTACATGAAGTGCTCTCGGCTTTCCATCCTGCAGACGATCATAGTCATATACACGATATGTAATATCACTGTTTTGCTGAGTCTCAAGAATCAAAGTTCCACCCTTAATTGCATGAACACAGCCTGGATTGATCTGGAAGAAATCACCCTTCTTTACAGGAATCTCGCGGATAAATTCTTTCCAGCGCTTGCCGCGGATCATCTCTTCTACTTCCTCGTGATTCTTTGCATTGTGACCGATCACGATAGTGCCGCCTTCCTTTGCATCAAGAATGTACCAGCACTCCATCTTGCCAAGAGAGCCATTCTCGTGCTCTGCTGCGTATGCATCATCTGGATGAACCTGAATGCTAAGATCTGCCTTTGCATCAATAATCTTAATCAAAAGCGGAAAGCGGTCTCCCTGTACATTGCCAAATAATTCTCTGTGATTTTCCCACAGCCAGCTTAATGTCTTTCCCTTATACTCGGTATTCTTAATTGTACAGTCTCCGTGCGGATGAGCACTGATTGCCCAGCACTCTCCTGTATTATCTCCCGGAATGTCATAACCAAAATCATCCTTTAAACGGCTTCCGCCCCAAATCATCTGCTTAAACACAGGCTCAAGTAATAAAAGTTCCATGGTAGTTCCTCCTTATGCGATACAAACAGCACTTGCAGATGCTGTTTCTTCTGTGTAAAGTATATCGAATTTGGGCAGAAGTTACAAGTGATATTTTCGATAGGTTTGGGAAAAGTCCTTCTCCCCTTGACCACACGTGCAAAACAGAGTATAGTTAGGAGCAGCATATTATGAAGGGAATTAAAGACATGGCTAAGCTTGTATTTAACTATGGAGCAATGGGCTCCTCTAAAACCGCTAATGCACTTATGGTTGCATATAATTACGAAGAACGAGGGCAGCACGCTCTGATTTTAAAACCGGCTACTGACACTAGAGATGGCATTCACACCGTTTCTTCAAGAATCGGTCTTTCAAACACATGCCGCCTGATTGACGAATTTCTGGATGAATTTACAAAAAATCCAGACTGTGTATTAAATTACAATGCGATTATCGTTGATGAAGCACAGTTTGCTTCTCCAGAGCAAATTGATTTATTTTCTGATATCGTAGATACCTGGCAGATTCCTGTCTTATGCTATGGACTAAGAGCTGATTTTCAGAATAAATTTTTCCCAGGCAGCCGCCGCTTGATGGAAATTGCTGATGAAATCAAGGAAATCAAAACGATCTGCTGGTGCGGCAAAAAAGCAACCTGCAATGCCCGCTACGATGATCACGGTATTATAAAAGAAGGCGCCCAGGTGGTACTAGGCGCAAATGATAAGTATATTGCTCTGTGCAGAAAGCACTTCAAGGAGGGAAATTTAGGAAAATGATTTATCACCCGGGACAGATTGTGAGCCGCCGTTCCTGTCCCGGTGGTTTCTCCGGTGGTTTTTCTTATTTATAGTACTGTGCCTGCGCATTCCACATCTGACGATACAGTCCGTCTTTACTGATCAGCATCTCGTGGTTTCCCTGCTGCACAATCCTGCCATCGCAAAATACGATGATATCCTTTGAGAATCGGCACGCAGACAAACGGTGCGATATAAACAGAGCTGTTTTATCCTGCACAATCCGATGAAAATCGCTGTAAATCTCGCTCTCGGCAATCGGGTCTAGTGCCGCTGTCGGCTCATCAAGAATAACAAATGGCGCATCCTTATAAATAGCGCGTGACATTGCTGTTTTCTGTGCCTCGCCACCTGAGATTTCCATGCCAGTTTCAGAAAAATCTCTATTCAAAATAGTATTTAAACCGTCTGGCATCTTATTATATAAGCGCATCAGATCCACACGGCGAATGGCATCCATCGCGCGCTCCTCATCTACCTTTTCTCCTGCCGCAATGTTCTCCCCAAATCTGAATGAAAAAATTTTAAAATCCTGAAAGACAACTGCGAACAGCTTGCGATACTGCGCCTCTTCGTACTCCCTGATATCCACTCCATTTAAGAGAATATATCCTTTGGTTGGGTCATAAAGCCTGCATAAAAGCTTAATAAATGTAGTTTTTCCTGAGCCATTCAGCCCTACAAATGCCGTACTTTCTCTGGCACTTATCTTTACATTAACATCACGCAGCACATACTGTTCTGTCCCTGGATAGCGAAAAGATACATCTACAAACTCAACTTCCGGATTTTCCATATCAGTCAAACTAACAGGGCGAGACGCCTTTTTCATCTTATTTTGCAGACCCATGTACTCAAGATACTCATCCATCTGCATTCTGTCATGATGTAGTCTGCTCCATCCTGCAAACAAATCAGTCATTCCCTGAATGAACTGCTGCACAGCACCTGCATAACGCACGATATTTCCGATTGTAATCATCCCACCGTATGCACAGAATGCCACATACAGATAGATGATTCCGCCTACACACGAGGAAAGCATTCCCTGTAAGCCAAAATGACACACATCATTCTTGGCATATTGAAGCGTCATTCGTCTCCAGTTTGCATTCATCTGATCACCGTAATGTTCCATCATCGGCTCCTGATGAAAAATCCGAATGTCCTTTCCTGCCTTTTGGGACAGTACAACTTCATTCATCATATAGCTGTTTAAACGATTCTCATCCTCATGCTCCTTGTGGATTGCCAAACGGCGTTTGCCTTGCTCTAATACAGAGCGACGATTCAGATACAACACAGCAAACAATGCAACTATTGCTATAATTCGAAACAGCGTTTCCTGTGTCCTAGCTGTCTTTGAAAACTGTTTTGCAAAAAATGGACCGATTGTGATAATTGCTGCCACCATACGAACTGCCGCCGTCAATAGAATTTCAAGCTGTGTTAGAAAACGCTCAAACACATCCTTCTCGCGCTTTCGGTACTCATCCTGGCGTGCCCGAAGAGTACGCACGCGCTCATCCCCGATCTGCTCATAATCCATCTGCATTGTTTTTGTCATGATGGGTTCTGTCATTCGATGCTGCATGCCCCACCACATAATATTTTTCTTTTTTGTGACAAGATGACGAAGAATTGCTGTGACAAAACTCGCGCCTGTTCCTGCAAGAACAAACAGTGCCATTTCCTGCATAGAACGTCCAGAATAGAGTGCATCTAGTAGCATTGATGAGAGAAAAATTGCAATAAACGGGAAAATGCCTTCCAACAAGACACCAATCAGAATGATCTTCCATCCCGGATTGTACTCATTTAGAAGGTGAATCATTTGAATATACGTTGCCGCATCCTCGCGAAACTGTGACTTTTTCATCTTCATGCGCACACCTCCTCTACACCATCTTTGTTTACCCGATAATATTTTCCCTGTATCTCAAACAACTGCGCATATCGGCCATTTAAGCAAATCAGCTCATCATGTGTTCCCTGCTCAATGATCGTTCCATTCTCTAACAGCAAAATACGATCACAAAAACGCGTGCTTGCCAGTCGATGTGAAATAAATACTGATGTTCGTCCTTCCACCATCTCCATATATTTCTGATAAATCTGCTGCTCGGCTAATGGGTCTAGTGCTGCTGTCGGCTCATCTAAAAGAAGCATCGGTGCATTTTTATATAGCGCACGCGCCATCCAAAGTTTCTGGTTTTCTCCTCCGGAAAGTGCGATTCCATCATCAAGAATACTAGCACCAAGCGGTGTATCTTCTTTTTGAGGCAAGCTGCTAACTTTTTGCCATAGTCCGGAAAGCGTTAAACATTCACGCACCCGCTCACGGTCAATGTGTGTTCCAACATCGGATGCCACATTCTGGGCAATAGTCATAGGTAGAAGCTTTACATCCTGAAAAACAACTGCAAGCAATGAAAAATATTCCTCTTTACTATATTCTTCCTGTGGTCTTCCATTGATAAAAATCGTACCCTGCGTTGGACGATACAGTCCACAAAGAAGTTTTACAAGCGTTGATTTACCAGCACCATTCAGACCGACAAGTGCGATTCGTTCACCTTGGCGCAGCGTGACATTGATATCCTTTATGGTAGGTTTTGTGCTACCCGGATAGGTAAAGCCTACATGTTCCAGACGAATTTCAACTGCATCGCCTGCTAATTTATGCGCTGCCTTGTCTTTTGTTTCCGATTTTTCATTGATACTGTTGTCTTTTTCAGAAATAGTTCCACGAAAAGCTGATTTTTCCCATGAGTACAGAAACTGACGAAGACGTGAATAGTCAAAGCTTAGCCGTCCCAGTTTTTCTCTGCTGTCAAGAAGTGCACTGCATGCCTCTTGACAGCTTGCCGCAACCGCTGTATACCAAACAAAATCTGAAACTGCCATATTGCCATTTATGATTTTCCAAATAAAATAAAGGTAGATTCCAAAATCACGTATAAAGCAAAAAGCTGCATCGCAAATATTAACTGCAAAATAGCCGTTCTCCCAATGCTTCACGTAGCCGTCAGCTGTTGCCTGTTCTCTATGAAAAATGGCAGTCAGCCACCCAGTCAGATCATACATGCGAATGTCCTTGCCGCCAGTTAAATCACAGGCGCATTCCTCCACATATTTCATCTTTCGGCTTGCCTTATCTGCTTTGGGGCGAAGTTGTCTGTCAAACGCTGCCGCACGCTCCTTTAAACCTAAAATCAATAGTGCAGGTACCCATACAAGAAGTACAGCTACAATGCTTTGTCTTATTAAAATCGCACTGTATAAAACAAGTCCTGCTGTAGCAGTCAAAAAACGCTGCCAGATCATGGAGCCATCACGCAGGACGGAATTATTTCGATACAGCGAGTCAAATACTGCATGTGCATCATCATTAAATTTTTTGCTTTCTAACACATTATAATCTACGTACAGTCTTTTCTTTAGCATACGCAGATTAAAATCATCCTCAAATGGTCCCTGCATACGTTTTATGTAGGCATCAAGTGCGCTTTTTATCATGTTTCCCATTGCCAAAATAAGAATCAATATACCTACCTGCTGCACAAGCTGTTTTAATTCAATATGCTCCTCCAACCCACAAAGCACCTGCTTTGGAAGTCTCGCATTTAAAAGTGGAAGCCCCACGGCAATTATAGAGAGGGCAATCACCGCTGCCGCCATGCGCGGCTCACGCCTAAACTGCTCCTTCCAGTGCCATGCAGCATTAGAAGTGAATGTGTATGTGCCATTCGTTTTCATTTCAATTTTCTCTTTACTCATGTAACTCACCATCCATCCTTACGACTTCCTTTCCCTTTTCTAAGTCCCACAGCATTGCAAGTAAAATCATGCGCTTGAATGGTTTTAAATTCGTGAGGATATAGCAAAGATACTTCTGCGACTCTGACTGAAAAAGCTCATACTGCTCTTTTATAAATGTATCATTCGGATCATTTTCCTTCACTGTGTAAGTATATACACGTATCATCCACATCACTAGTGCATACGCATTTTCCTGTTCTAGCTCTGGAAAATCGCGTTTCGCATCTTTATATCGCTTGATTACTGAATCCAGCTCATCTACTCTTTTTTGATGAGAATTTGTATTAACAATACTATCTTTACGAATATAATAATTATATTTACTTTCAGGCAAGTACACTAATTTTTCTGTTTTTCTAATCAAATCATACATTACACTAATATCCTCGTATATTACTCCAATTGGAAAATATACACCCTGAAATAATTTTCTTTTATATAATTTATTCCACACATAGTTTTGAATTTTCCTATCAAACAGTAATTCTTTAACTGCTTGCTTCTGATTCATTACAATTAAGGATTTATCTTTTGGTTTGGCAATTTTTTCACCCATTTCTATTTCGCTATATGCTACCATGGATATATCAGCATCATATTGACATATCAAATCATATAATAACTCAAAAAAATCCTTTTCTACTGTATCATCACTATCTACAAATCCAATATATTGCCCTGTCACCATATTTAAAGCAAAATTTCTTGCTGCAGCAGCTCCACCATTTTTTTTATGTACCACCTTTACTCTATTGTCTTTTCGAGCGTAAAAATCACAAATATCGCCAGATTTATCAGTTGATCCATCATCCACAAGAATGATCTCCAAATTGGTATAGGTCTGACATAAAATACTTTCAATACATCTTGCAAGATACTTCTCAGTATTATATATCGGAACGATTACGCTAATTCGTTCACATATTATCTCATTTTTACCTTCCATAGCTTTATCTCCTTTTTTCTGTTTTTATATCATAAAAAAGTCCTTTTCGTAAACAGACAAATCACTTCCATTTTTTTTGGAAGTGATTTGTCTGTTTACTTTTTTTGTTTTATATTATAAAATCATTTTCATCACAAACATTTTAACTTCAGGAGGTACTTAACCATGAAAAAAAAATTATTTATCCCACTAATTTGTCTTACTTCCGCATCAATTATTACTTTATCTATTAGTTACGCGGACACAGCTTCTTCAAAGGAAAAAAACTACACCATCGAAGAAACAAGCACTGAATCCGAAACTAAGATTGAGTCAGGTTCCGATGAAAATGTACCATTGAAGCCATTATCTGATATAGCTCCCAACAAACATTAATCGCCTTTCAGATATTTATTTTCTCGCATTTTCAGTAAATTTATTAGCTCTTCTTTTCTATTAAATTCTGCAATACGCTGCGCAGTCCAAAACTTTCTCTGGATTTTTTGATTATTTTGTTCTCTGTCAATTTCATAATAAGCCCACGCTTGGTTATATAACAAATTTTCAATGTGAATTAAATTAAAATCATTTAATTCATATTGAAGATTCACGCTATCAATATAAAGTGCCTTTTTGTAATTCATTATATTTCCTAACAAGCGTGAATATTGTCCCAAAATAATAGCACTAGCAGAAGAATTTGTCTTCAAAAGCATTTGTTTTTTTTGATAAACCGAACTCAATTTTTCAAAAAGTTCTTCCGATTTTTTCAGATTTCCCATATCATGATAAATATCTGCTATATTACTAATAATAATCCCCTCTTCACTTCTAATAAATGGAAGCTCTTCAAGCGAAAGCCATGAAAGTTCAAAAGTATAGGATAATGCTTCGTAATATTTTTTTTCAGCTTCACTCACAGTAATCTTGTTAGCTTCCAATTCATACATAGCCTCTATAAACTGAATCTCCTGCTGTATTTGTGGTTCTTTATAATCTTCTGCCCTTATTTTAGTCTTTAATTGTTCCAATATATTTTTAGCTTTTTTCCATTGACGCATACCAATAGCGTAAATAATATCTTGTCTCATCGATAAAACTTCTATCGAATCCGTTTCAAGCATCGGCATAATCCAATCAAGTTCTCGTCCCATCTTACGGGTCAGGAATTGAAAATTCTCTGTAGATGGTCGATTTTCCCCTTTTTCTATACGAGATAGCTGACGTACATTTAAAAACGAAAAACCTTTTTCATCTATGCATACTTCTTCCTGTGTCTTTTCCTGTGCCATCCGCATTCTTTTTAATACCATTCCAACATCGTAGCTATTTTCTATACTTCCACACTGCCATACTCGCATATACGGAATTTTATTTTCTTCATACAATATCGCAAATGCTTTTTGAAATTTCAGAAACTGCTGCAATTCCTCAGATTTCTCTTTTTCTAACATTATTCCAATACGCACTAACTCCACCAGTAACGGATATACGTACCGCTGACTGCTCTGCTGACGCAATAATTCCAAAGATTCTATTCCAATCTTATATGCAATATCAATTTTCTGCATTCTTTCATACAGCTTTATTCCAATTAAAGCGATCTGCGCACAGATCATTTCTCTCATGCGAGGTTCCCAATTGTGTATCTTAGGATATCTTTGTATTTGATCAAATAATCTAAATGCATCCATCAGTTCATTTTTCTTTAAAAGGGACCAAACAACTAACAACATAGCTTCTAATTCCTCTGGTCCCACATAAAGTGCGGACAAATTTTCTTTCCAATCTTCTTGTACTGTGCAGCAAACAGCATCCTTGCTTAACTTATAAAGTTCCTCTCCACTTTTTTCATTTCGCGAAAGCAGCCATTCAATCTTTAAGCAAAACTGTCTCTCTATGTTAGACATCTTTATATGCGAATTTCTGTATTCTTCTAATAGCTTTTTTGCCTTTTCACAATCTTCACACACAGAAAGACAAATATCTTCTCTACATCTCCAGTCTTTAAGCTCTTTCCTTGATACAACTGTTTCAAAATAATCTGTAACAATTCCTATACGATGCATCAAAAATTTCCAGTTTTCTCTTGAAAGCACACTTTTTCCTTTTTCAATATCCAAAAATGCTCGCCGGCTTATTACTCCCGATACGATTTTTTCCGTGCGAATCTTTTTTTCTTTTCTGTATGCTGTAAATATGCGAAAAAAACTAACACCAGACTGATGCAAAATTGCATTTTCAGATAACGGTATTTTTGTCAGATTCCCTTGTATGTCCATACTCATTCAAAACCTTTCTTTTTTGTAAGCTATACTGACTTACCCCAGTGGCAAGCCACTGGGGTAAGTCAGTTCGAGTACATCGCATCATTTTTAGAAAGAAGATATACACAATACTGGTTCATGCTGATTCCCTCTCTCTGAGAATGTTCTGCCAGTGATCGGTGCAGACTTCGTGGAATCCTCAATTTGAACTGCCCGGAATAATCTTCCAGACTGTCCGGCTCATGAATCTGTACACCTTCTTCCAATGCTGCTTCTAACCACGCTTTTTTTGCATCCAGTGCGTTTTTCACCGCACTTTCCACAGTCTCTCCACAGGTAATACAGCCAGGCAAATCCGGATAAGAAACCACAAATCCACCTTCATCTTTGTCTTCTACAATTTCCATGCGATAGGACATTGCCATGTAATCATTCAGCGTTTTCATCATTCTTCGCCTCGCTTTCTACAATCTGCCTTACCATTTCCACATATACTTTCTTAATCGGTTCGTGCTTCGGTATAGTAATCGGCATACAGCCCTGCTTTCTGAATGTATAATGACTACTTCCGCTTCTCGGAGCATTCATTTCATACCCACAGCTTTCCAATACTTTCCGCAGTTCATCAAACCGGAGGTCTTTCGATAAATTGCATATACGTGTTATCAGTTTATCCCATTTTGACATCTGTTATACCTCCTACTTATAGTATATGTGGTATCATATATGGTGTCAATCATTTTCTTTAACAATTGATAGTTTATTTTTAAAGGCCGTCGTTCCTGTCCCGGTGGTTTTTAAGAAATAACTGCTTTAAGTGTCCGTCTCGTGAAATCCATTCACCTTCGGGCTTGTCCGCAATATTGACTTATCATGAACTGTAACATATTTACATCAAAGCACTTCTCCCCTTGACCACACATGCAAAACAGAGTATAGTTAGGAGCAGCATATTATGAAGGGAATTAAAGACATGGCTAAAAATCAAGACGATCTGCTGGTGCGGCAAAAAAGCGAACTGCAATGCCCGCTATGACGATCACGGTATTATAAAAGAAGGCGCCCAGGTGATACTAGGCGCCAATGATAAGTATATTGCTCTATGCAGAAAGCACTTCAAGGAGGGAAATTTAGGAAAATGATCTACCATCAGGCAAAGGATCCAGACTCGTATCAAACCATTTTCTACAAACAGATTGGTCTAAAGCGCCAGTCTGCTTCTTTGCCTGAAAATGATTGGGCAAACGATCAGATTGGCTCTATCTATACCTATGGTCGCATGGATTCCATTCAGTTTGGAATCGGTGATTACACAATCCCAGAGGATTTTTTTGTTGAATTTCAATACGATACCGAATATCTGCATGCCGGTATCATCTACGAGGGCATCACCTACTCTCTCGTTGAAAATCGTATGGAAAAATCCGCGATACCATCGCCGTTTCTCGCGATTGAGCAGGCGAGCGGCGGTATCAACTGTTGGAAGCATGGTCAACATTTTAAAGGAGTCGAAATTTCGATTGAGATGAACTATTTAAAAAAGAAGATTCTTCCATATTTAGGCGCATCTGATGATTCACTCGATTTTCTAGTTAAAAATGTCCGCCACATCCATCTTCCAAAGGAACTGATTGATCTGATTATGCAGGTTCAAAGCTTACTAGAATCACATTCTATGACACCAGAGCTGTTGCTCGCCCTGGGCACTGCCTTTACTGCCCTTTTGATTCGTCAAGCGAATCGTCAATTTTTCTTTTCCGGTGCCGATTTGATGTCGGAACGCATTTTTGTCGGAAACAGACCCATTCGAATCCGCCCTGATGAGTATAAAAAAATCATTGCTGCCCACGATCTGCTTCGTGATCACGCTGATTCCTTTGTCACGATCTATGCACTCAGCCAGACACTTGGCCTTGGTGAGCAAAAGCTAAAAGCTGGCTTTCAGGAACTTTATCAGCAAACCATCTGGGACTATGCCAATCAGGTTCGCATGACAAAGGCTGCCGCTTTATTAAAGAACACCGATAAGACAGTTGACGAGATTGCTAGACTGACTGGCTATCAAAGTCCGGCTGCCTTTCGCACTATGTTTAAAAAATGGAGCCAAACTACCCCTCGGAAGTTTCGCTCCTATTTTTCAGGCACAGATTGATTCTGTCTTGATGGATGCTTCAATCTGCTCTTTTTCTGTTTTCTCTTCAACTGTATCTTTCTTCGCTGAAGTATTTTCTTGTCTATGATGACGACCTTCCGGCACAATAAGTGGTGTGCCTGATACCGGATCTTCAATAATCTGACAATCCAGACCATAAATTTGTTTCATTAACTCTCTTGAAATCACCTCTGATGGACTGCCCTGTGCAATTAGCTTTCCCTTGCTCATTGCAAAGATGTGATCGGCATAGCGAGCCGAAAGATTGATATCATGAAGAACCATCAAAATTGTCGTGCCTCGTTTCTTATTCAATTCCATTAAAAGATCTAATATTTCAACCTGATAAGCAATATCAAGATATGTGGTTGGTTCATCAAGCAGCAAAATATCAGTCTGCTGCGCGAGTGCAAGTGCAATCCACACACGCTGACGCTGTCCGCCGGAAAGTTCATCTACACAAGCGTCTGCAAGCTCAGTAATGCCCATCATCTCAAGTGCCTCTTCTACAGCTGCAAAATCTTCTTTTTGCAGACCGCCCAAAAGTTTTCGATATGGAAAGCGTCCTCTTGCGACAAGATCAGTCACTTTAATCCCTTCCGGCACAACAGGTGACTGCGGAAGAAGTCCTAGCGTCTGCGCCATCTGCTTTGACGGCATTGAAAAAATGCTTTTTCCATCCAAAAGAATGCTTCCCTGCTCTGGCTTTAGCAGTTTTGCAAATGTCTTTAACAGAGTTGATTTACCACATCCATTTGCGCCAAGAATTACGCTAATTTTATTTTGTGGAATCGTAATATTGACATCTGAAACAATTGTCTTTCCGTCATAGCCTGCTGACAAGTCCTGTGTCATCAGTTCTAGTTTCTTATTCTCCATAAGTGCCTGCCTTTTCTTAATTCTTAATGTTTCACTAGATACGGTCTATCGCAATTAATCGTTACACATGCTCACTCTTCTTATTCATTCGAAGAAGTAAAAAGATCAAATACGGTGCACCCAAAATTCCTGTTACAACACCAACCGGATAGCGTGATGGAAGTGCAAACTGACCGATTAAATCCGATGCCAACACCAAAACACTTCCGACAAGTGCAGACGAAAGCATATTGGTTCTTCCGCCACCGCACAGACGTGATGCAATCGGTCCTGCCAAAAAGGCAACCGATGCGATTGGTCCTGTCACTGAGGTAGCAAACGCAACCAATAGAAGGGATAGTAAAATCAGTATAAGACGAATCCTTTTTGACTTTACACCGAGCGTAATTGCGTGGCTTTCTCCCATCTGAAGCATTGTTAATTGCCGATTCAACAGAAGGATTCCACAGCCTGCCACGCCGACAACAATTGCAAGCGGCAAAACTTCAGAAAGCTTCACTCCATTTAAACTTCCAGAAAGCCAGCGAAGTGCATTCGCCACATCATACTCGGATGCCTTTAATAAGAGCCATGAAATAATCGCATTTAAAAATGCCTGCATACCAATTCCAGTTAAGATCAGCCTCGCGTTGGAAAATCCGCCTCCCTGAGACAAAACATAAATCAGGCACGAGACAAAAAGACCTGAGACTACAGCAAGAAGTGATACGATGCCAGTTGGAAGCTTCAAGACAAGAATGCCAAATACAGCAGCAACACTTGCTCCCGATGTCACACCGATGATATCAGGGCTTGCAAGCGGATTTCCCAAAAGCTGCTGAAACGTGTTTCCGGCCATACCAAACGCAAAGCCTGCCAAAATTGCAGTGAGCATTCTTGGAAGGCGAAGCGTCTTCACCGTGAAGACTGCACTACCCTCCACTTCCTTTAAGGCATCCCATACCTCACTTGGCGTATAAATTGTATTTCCGTAAAGCATCATAACTGCTGCTAGCACGAGCGCGATTGCCAAAAGTACAAGCGAAACCACGATGCTTTTTCTCTGTCGTCTGTGATATCCTGCCTCTACATTAGAGATTCCATCAAAAGACACATTTTTAGATGTTTGCAATGTCGTTTCTTTCACAGTGACTTTACCTTTGCCTTTCTGATGATGAGAATAAATACCGGTGCACCGATCAGTGCTGTGACAATACCTGATTCCAATTCGCCAGGACTTCCCAAAATTCGTCCCATTGTATCTGCAAATAGAAGTAAGGCTGCGCCACCAACTGCAGACAGCGGAAGAATCTTTTTCATATCTGGACCAATTACCAGACGAAACAGATGCGGAACCATCAGACCCACAAAGCTGATCGGTCCGGCAAGTGCTGTCGTTGATGCACACAAAAGTACGCCTGCAAGAGAAGCAAATGCTCTTGTAAGCGGCACGTTCAAGCCAAGTCCAGTTGCCGCCTCATCCCCAAGTGCCAATGTGTTTAGCGGAGCTGCCATGCAAATGCTGACGACAAATCCAATCACAAAATATGGAGCAAGCAAGCGGATATCTGTCCAACTTGCTCCGCCAATATTTCCTGTCTGCCAAAAGCGAAACTGATCCATTACCTGATTGTTTGGAAGCATGACTGTGTTGACAAGAGATTGGAGTGCCGTTCCTGCTGCCGCACCGGCAAGTGCCAATTTAATTGGTGTTGCACCATTTCCACCAATTGATGCCAAGCCATATACGAGTACTGCTGTCGCAGCTGCTCCGGCAAATGCCAGCCAAATATACTGACTGCCCTTACTAATATGAAAAAAAGCGATTCCGCATACAACAAAAAGGGAAGCCCCCGTATTGACTCCTAAAATACTTGGATCCGCAATCGGATTTCTTGTCACTGCCTGCATCAGTGCGCCTGATACGCTAAGCGATGCTCCTGCTAAAATGCCAAACACAGTTCTTGGGATTCTCGCCTGCACAACATTATTTTCAAATGTCTCCTCGCCCAAATGAAAAAGACTTCGAATAACAGTTGGAAAGCCCACGGATTTTGATCCGCAGGCTATCGATGCCAGTACACAAAACAGCAAAAGCATGATAGAAGCAGCTGCTGTTAATAGGAACCGTCTGTCTCTCATTTGATATTCTCCGCTGCATCAGAAAGTAACTGAAGATACTCGTCAATCTCATACGGGATCGAAAGAATGGACGGAGTGCAAGCGCCTGCAAGTGCAGAGGTACTGTCAACCAATGCAACTGCACCGTTTTTGATTGCCGGAATCTGACTCATTAACTTATCCTCCTGTAAAGACTTCAACAGATCCTCATCTCCGTAAACAACCATAAGCTGAATATCATCAAGCTGATCCGCATTCTCACGACTCACTGTGATATTAAAATCATCCGTCTCGCCAGCAAGCTTCTGTACACTCTCTGGAAGTGTAAAACCAAGATCTAACAGATATGCTGCTCTCGGATCGGCCGGAAGATATACATAAAATGTGCTGAAATCATCTGCACTGATCCAACAAAATGCAGTTGGGATTCCTTCAAGCTGTGGATATTCCTCAAGCTTTTCTGCAATCAGCTCCTCCACTTCCTTTACCTTCTTCTCGCCCTCTGACTTCATGCCCATACCCTCGGCATTCTCGATGGTCTGCTCTCTCCAGCTTGTCTGCCAAGCCTTCTCCTTATACGGAATAACTGGTGCGATCTGGCTTAACGTATCATAGTCTTCCTGAGTCATACCTGAATATGCTGCCAAAATGACATCTGGATTGCAATCACTGATCTGCTCTAAATCCAGTCCATCCACATCATCAAAAACAACCGGCTTCTCTACGCCAAGATCTGCAAATGCCTCATCGGTCCACAGATGCAAATTGTTATCAGTTACCAGTCCATAGTTTGCTGCAGAAACACCAACCGGTGCAACACCAAGTGCAAGTGGGGTATCCTGATTTTCCCAACCGATTGTTGCAATACGCTCTGGCTTGCTCTCAATTACTGTCTCGCCAAATGCATGCTCAATGGTAATTGGGTAGGTGACCTCCTCACTGGTCTCCTCCTCAGATTCTACCTCGGTCGCTTCCTCACTGCTTGCCTCCTCGGTTGCTTCTTTCGCGCTCTTTGCATAGGAAACGCCTGCCTGCGCAAACAAACTCATACCGGAAACTGCTGTACAAAGTGTGCCAAGAAAAAGTGCTTTTTTGATTCTCATAATTTCCTCCATATGTCAAACTTTAATTAGTGTTTTCTAACTTTCGGTAGGAGTATAGCACGAGATCAAAAATCCGTCAATGATGACACCCTAAAAAAAAGCTTTTCACCTGATTCAGTCGTTTTGTGACTACTTCATCAACAACTTCTTATAGGTTCCATCAATTAAAAAAGCCCCTAGCGGTGCAGTGATCAAGATTGATAGCACAGCCACTGTCAAAACAATATTTCCACAGGAAAGTCCCATCGCAAGCGGCATGCCGCCTATAGCTGCCTGCACAGTTGCCTTTGGCATATAAGCGAACATACAGAAAATACGCTCTTTTTTATTAAGATTTGTTCCTAACATACAGCACCACACACCAGCCATTCGGAATATTAGAACACCTAAGATTAGAACAACAGCGGCAATACCTGCAGATGCAGCATAATGAAGATCAACAGTTGCTCCGACAAGAACAAACAGCATGATCTCTGCCATGACCCACAGCTTATTAAACTTTGATGACAGACGTACTGCTACAACAGCACGCTTTCTTTTTAATGCGATTCCCATACCCATGACAGCTAACAATCCAGAAAATGGAATCACCTCGCCAAAACGATCCTCTGCTGTTACAAGCAAGAATGAAATACTAAGCAAAATCATTACCTTTGCCGTATCGCGGATATGAATTTTCTCGAAATAAACAGCAAGTAAGTATCCTACAAGAAAGCCTGACGCCGCGCCAAATATAACAGAAAATGGAATCTTTATAAAGCTTGCCGCCGATGCGCCTGTTCCAAGTGCTACCCCGGTAAATGCTGAGAACAATACAATGACAAACACATCATCAACCGATGCTCCAGCTAGAATCAGCTGCGGAATAGACTTTTTCGTGCCCCATCCTTCTTCTGTCAGCTTAATCATGCGCGGTACAATGACAGCTGGTGACACAGCTCCCACGACAGCACCCATGATTGCAGCGTCCAGACGTGATACACCAAGAAGAATCGGTGCCAGAATAATCATTCCTGTCACCTCAAAGCAAGCTGGAACAAAACACATCAAAATGGCTGGGCGCCCTGCTTTTTTCAAATCCTCCAGATTTAAAGATAGTCCTGCCCTAAGCAAGATGATGATCAATGCAATCCGACGCAGCTGTGATGAAATATCAAGAATAGATGAATCCAGCCAGCCCAGTCCATATGGACCCAGAATCATACCTGTGGCAATCATACCTACCAGTCCAGGCAGCTTTACTTTTTTGCACAGCCACCCGAGTGCCATTCCGAGCAGCAGCATTAATGCGATACTTTGTAACATCTTTTTTCTCCTTTTTCTTGCATAAGTTTTGACCGTTCAAGGGACGCACATCAATTCATCAAATCTTCATGCAAGCATGAGATTTATCTGAATTCAACGTGACGCTTGAACTGTTGAACAAAAAAGGCTGACAATCCCTGCGAAATTCGCAGAAGTCATCAGCCTTAACCAGCGGTTTGTGATACAAGGAATGTATCAATGGGAGAACTTCATTCCCAAAACATATTTATTATACTGTGTTGCCTTCGGTCTGTCAAAGGGATTTTTGTTTTGTTAAGCGAACTACGGTTCACAGGACGTGTGAACTGTTGTAGCAATGTTGTCTCTTGCATTTTTAATGTGCTCTGCCGTAAGCTTTTCTGCAAGCTCCCCATCATGCTTTGTGATCGCCTCTAATATCGCGCGATGCTCAGAAACAGATTCCTCGGCACGTCCCGTCACACAGACAGAGACGGCACGAGCACGCCTGATATAGTTATGAAAGCTTGTCAGCACATTTTGGAGCGGACGGCTCTTTGATGCAGCGAAGATAATTCGATGAAACTCACCGTCTAACTCGCCCATTTCTTTTGCACTGTCTTGTTTTTTTAAATAATATTCCTGAAGTGCCATACACTGCTCAAGCTCTTCGAGTTCTTCATCTGTGATCTTTTCGGCGCAAAGACGTGCAGCCAATCCCTCAGTTCTAATACGAATCTCGTAAATGTCCTCTACATCCTGCTCTGAAATGCCAACTACGACTGCCCCTTTATTTGGGATGTTTTTGACAAGTCCCTCAAGCTCAAGCTGCATCAGAGCTTCCCGCACAGGAGTACGGCTCACACCCAGACTCTTTGAAAGCCTCAGCTCATTTAAGCTATCTCCTTCCTTGTAGCTTCCGTTTAAAATCGCATCCTCCAGCGTATTAAATACTTGAATGCGAAGCGGATCTCCACTCTGCTGCATACCCTTTTGTCTCCTTCTTATTTATCTTCATAATCCACGTCTCTGTGGAATACATACTGTTCTGCATAACGAATCATCTCTGTCTCACTGATAACAGTAATACGTCCATTTGCATATTCCTGATCAATCAGTTCCTTGATCGTTACAACGCCTTCGTTCTTCTTATCAATTGCCTCTGCACCCTTTAAACCATAATACTGGTTAATCCATACGGCAATACCTGCCAGACCAGAAGTGTTGCTGATAGCAACCATCGGCGGACGATTCAAGATCAGCTCGGTATCAAAGATGTTATAAATTTCTGGATCCTTCATGATACCATCGGCATGAATACCTGCTCTTGTCAGGTTGAAGTTTCTTCCAACAAATGGTGTCATCGGCGGTGTTTCATAACCAGTCTCTTTCTCAAGATATTCCGCAATCTCTGTGATTACAGTCGGATTCATTCCATCAAAATCACCGCGTAATGATGCATATTCAAATACCATTGCTTCAAGCGGCACATTTCCGGTACGCTCACCGATTCCAAGCAGAGAACAGTTTACTGCGCCTGCACCATACAGCCATGCGGTAGATGCATTGACAACACCCTTGTAAAAATCATTATGTCCATGCCACTCCAACATATCACTTGGCACACCGGCATAATGCTTTAAGCCATAGATGATTCCCGGCACGCTTCGCGGAAGTGAAACACCTGGATAGGAAATTCCATAACCCATGGTATCGCAGGCACGAATCTTAATCGGAACACCACTGTCCTTTGACAATTTCATCAACTCAGTAGCAAACGGAACAACAAATCCATAATAGTCAGCTCTTGTGATATCTTCAAAGTGGCATCTTGGATGAAGACCAGCCTCAATCGCGTCTGAAATAATACCCAGATACTTTTCCATTGCCTGCTTTCTTGTCAAATTCATTTTTTTAAAGATATGATAATCAGAGCAGCTAACAAGGATACCTGTCTCACGAATACCAATATTTTTTACCAGTTCAAAATCACTCTTTGTTGCTCGAATCCACGTTGTGATCTCCGGGAACTCATATCCAAGCTCCATACAGCGCTCTAACGCATCACGGTCCTTCTTTGAGTAAACAAAAAACTCAGTCTGACGCACAATACCATTTGGACCACCGAGACGGTGAAGCATTTTATACAAATCTACCATCTGCTGTGTGGTATATGGCTCGCGTGACTGCTGACCGTCACGAAAAGAGGTGTCAGTGATGTAAATGTGTTCCGGCATATCCATCGGTACATGGCGATAGTTGTAGGATACCTTTGGAACCTCGTTATATGGGAAAATCTCCCTAAACAGCTCCGGCTGGCTGACATCCTGCAGCTTGTACTCATACAGATCCTGTTCTAGCAGGTTGGTTTTGGTGCTCAGATTAATTGTCTTATTTGCCTTCATAGTGTCGTCCTCCTCTGTTGCTCCTCATTTGCAGTGCATCTGTTACAGCACTTTTTCTGTATACCATTCTGCCACGTTACCGTGATGAATTTGTATCATTGTATACAATTATACAATTCAATTTAAATCTGTCAAGTACATTTTTTATCTCTGACCAAAATTGAGCCACTGGGGACAGTCAACCCAATCTTCCCATTCACCTGTTTCCTCATTTAATTTTCTTATTTTTCCATCTGATGTGTAATCTACATACTGTCCATCCACTCGATTTAAACTCTTGCATTCTCCATCATATGGATATTGTACGCCATCATAGGTTATAATGTATGTATTTTCTTGAAGATCATTTCCCCAAAAACATCCATTCTGTTCATACCATTCTCCTGCTAATTCAATACTCCAGTCTTCTTTTTCTTTCTCTAAATCATAGCAGACAAGATAATATATCTGATCTTCCCCGTTTCTTTTTTCCAAATAATAAACATCCGTTCCTTTTATATAATCCCCACTGGTTGACCGACATTTTTCGCTAATTGTTTCAATTTCTCCTGTTTTCATATCAATTGTATAAAGATCTGAATATCCGCCATCAGAAGTTGATGTAATCAATTTATCGCAAACTGCCTGAATATATGCTCCTTCCATATAATAAGAACTTCTTACTCTTATTTCTTCTTTGTCTTTGAGATTCAAAATCACAAGGAATCCACTTTCTTCTTGCAAATTCTGCTCATATGATTGATCCATAAACACTAAATAATCACTATATTTTCCAAGCAGATACAAATAATTCGGTGTGACAAGATCTTCAGCAGCAGAATCTTTATATGGTTCAGAATAAATCTCTTTTATCATTCCGTTTTTTTCATCATATGCCATAATCTTATGCATTCCATCTGCTTCTACTGAATAATACAAAACCTTATCATCATAAATTAAATAATATCTGCCATTCATATATTCGCACATTAAATCTGTTGCAATCAGATTTTTTTCTTCATCAGACATTTCAAAAATTAAATTCGTTTCATATGCATAATACGTTCCAAACTCAGTATTGATTCCTTGATAAACTGCCGGAATCCAAAGTACATCCTGTTCCTCATCATTTTCACTTGATGTTTCTTGCTCTTTTGTTGCCTTCTTATTTTCTATTTGAATTACCGAAGCGGCTTCTGCCGTCACATACAAACTATTTTGGCACAAAAATAGCATTACACAAATTAATGTTGCAAGTCTTTTTTTCATATAAATTATCCTCCATTTCGAATTAGTTAACTACTCATAACCACATTGTTTACTTATAGTATACCAATTTTTTTAATTCCCGTAAATAGACAAATCATTTCCCATAATCGTAGAAATTAATTTATCTAATTTTTATTAAAACTCTAAAAAAAACTATAGAAGAAACAGAGGAAAGCACATCTGCTATCGAAACAGGAGAAAGCAGTAATAATGGATCTGTACCACTTCCGATATCCGATCTTGATCCTGGTCCTCAAAAATAAAACTCATTAATTTAAATACTTTTTTGCTCTTTGCTCAAAAAAATCAACAAGCATCTCATTTTTGCAAAACTCTGCAAACCGCTGGGCACAAATGAATTCCCGGCGGTATACATCTCTATATACTTCTTTATCCAGTTCATAATAGTCCCATGCCTTATTATATAACAGTTCTCCAGAAAAAACTATATAATATGCTGCCAGTTCATGTTCAAGATTATTTTTATCAATTTCCAAAGTTCTCTGATATTGTGCGTTATCTCCCAAAAATTTTGAATATTCCGCTAATATTACAGAACATGCCGGCGCATTTATTTTCAAAAACTGCTGCTGTGGATGATAAACGTCATATAGTTTCTTGAATAATTTTTCTGCACATTCAATATTCCCCATTCTTCCGTACAAATTTGCGATATCTCCAATTATCATTCCTTCTTCTCGCTGAAGAAACGGAAGTTCTTTGCGCGATAGCCACTCTAATGGAAACGTACATGCCAAAGCTTTCTCTTCACGCTTTTGTGCTTCTTTCGGCAAAATCATCTTCATTCTAAACAAACTCATTGCATCAATAGATTGAATTTCCTGCTGAATCCTCGGCTTTTGGCATGCTTCTGTTCCCATTTTTTTGCATAGCACATCCAACATTTTTTGCACTTCATCCCATTTGCGCATATTTGTCAAATATATCATATCCTGCCGCATGGATAATGTTTCGATGGAATCGGTTTCCAGTATTGGCATAATCCAGTCTAAGGTTCGTCCCATCCTTTTGGTTAAGAGTTGAAAATTTTCTTTTGACGGACGATTTTCTCCTTTTTCAATCCTAGAAAGATGACGCGCCTGTAAAAATTCATTTCCATTCTCATCGGTGCAGATTTCTTCCTGCGACTTTTCTAAAGATAATCGCATTCTCCTTAACACCAAACTGACATCGTAGCAATTTTCTACACTGCCCCTCTGCCATACACGCATACACGGCAAATGATTTTCCTGATACACAGTCTGAAATGCATCTCGAAAATCCTTAAGTTGCTGTATATTCTCTGGTGCTCTGTTTGTTTTCTTTAATTTTTCTCCTACATCAATCAATGACAGAAAAAGTGGATACGCATAGCGCTGGCTATTTTGCGCACGAAGCAGCTCTAACGCAGAGTTGCCGATATCAAATGCTTTTTGAAATTCACCCAACTGCTGATACAGCTGCATTCCAACCAGAGCGGCCTGCGGACAAAGTAATTGCGTCATCCGATCTTCCCAGCCTTTTTTCTTAGGATAGTTCCAGACTTGATGAAATAGAAACAATGCTTTTTCTGTTTCTCCCAGAAGTCCAAGTGACCAGCTTACAAGCAAAATAGCTTCTAGCTCAGCTGGTGCCAGCCAAAGTCCTGAGAGTTGTTCCTGCCACTCTTCTTTTACCGTGCAACAAACTGCTTCGCATGCAAGCTCATAAAGCACTTGTGGACTGGCTATCTCCTTTTTCAATAGCCATTCCATTTTAAGGCAGAATAATTTTGCCATTGAGGTCATTTTGGGATGTGCCTTTTCATAAGCTTCCAGCTTCGTCCTTGCCTCTTTGGGACTTTCGCAAACTAACAAACAAATGTCTTCCCGCTCTCTCCAGTCTTCCAGTTCTTTTCTCGACACAATTGCTTCAAAATAATCAGTCAATGCACCCATTCGGTGCATAAGAAATTCCCAGCTTTCTCTGGAAAAATAGCCGTCTCCTTTGATTATAGTTGAAAGCATTCGTCTCGTCATTACACCGTTTACCAGCTGCTCTAGTTTAATTCCACGCTGTTTGCGAAGATTATTAAAAAGCCGAAAAAAGCCCCTACAGCTGGACTGGCACAGTACTTCCTCCTCTGTGGGATGACCATTTTTCCACACATACTCATTTTCTTGTGCGTCCGCTCTGCTTTCTGTTTGGGTTTCTGTTTGGGCTTTTATTTTATTTTTTTCTTTAACCTGTGTATCTGTTTGTGTCAATGTCTTTTCCATGCCTCAAATGTCCTCCATGGCTTTTAAGTCTACAACCATACTAACACAGAAATCGTTTTTGGACAATAGGCAGCTAGCTAGCGAGATGAACTGAGTTCATCCCCAGCGGTCAGGGTCAACAACACGGTGATGCTTTTTGCATCATTTCCGTTTTCGTCATACAAAAGTGCAGTTTGTATATAGGTTCCATTATCATCAAACTCATACACGATTCTGGCTTGCCCTGAATAATTTATCAGCTCATTTAGCTCTTTGCACAAATCACTAGATAATGAGTAATGCCAACTATTATCAACCTGATAAAGCATTACCGTACAAATCACCTGATTCTCATATACAACCGGAAGTACATACCCCTCTGAACAGGTTTCTCCAGATGGTGTCTTATTCCATGTTTGGAATGGCTCCATAATAAAAAACTCAGCGTCATCTATGTACTCAGTTTGACTATACATTTCAAAATGCTCTATCCATTCATTAGATACTGCCTTTATATACTCGACCATATCCTGTGTATACACCGCAGGTGCCAGTGCAATCTTCACAAGTTCTTGTGTCTCTTCTGCCGTTGTTTTCATCTCTTCATCTGCTTTTGCAGTTGTTTTTGTCTGCGTATCATCCAGCAGAACTCCATTTTGACCTGACTGCTTTTGTGGTGTGTGACCTGGCTGCAACGAGAAGAAAAAAACGCCTGCTACCGCAATTGCAATAGCTGCCACAGCTGTCACTTCTGTCACAAAAATATGCTGTCTACTTTTCAATTGCTCCCTTCGCTTTACTGCAAAACGATCTGCTTCTGCAATCATTTCTTCGTCAATCGCATTTAATGATTTTAACAAGCTATGAACTTTCATACATTTTCCTTTCCCTGCTGTCATACTATTTCTAATCCCATATCCACTTTTCCATTTTATAGCAAGTGCTTTCTTTCAATGAGATTCAATTACACCCTGACAAACCAGCATTTCTTTAAACTGTTCTCTCATGCGAAATAGAGAAACCTTGACACTGCTTTGTGTCATATGGAACATAACCGCCAATTCCTTAATCGAATCTCCATACCAATATCTTCGAACAAACAATATTCTTTTATCAGAAGGCAGGCTTCTCAGATAATCTTGAATATACATCGTCAATTCCCCCTCTGACGTTTTCTGAAATGTCTCATCTGGTATAGTTTCTTCGAGTTCCTTTGTCATCTCAACCATCACACATTTTCTTTTTTTTGCTTCTCTTCTTTCCAAACGGTTCATTGCATTGCAGCGACATATCCGCATGATAAATGCCTTGAGATGAATGGGGCGATTAGGTGGGAGCGCATTCCACAAGTCCCAGTAAGTGTCGCTGCAGCACTCTTCTGTATCCTGATAGTCAAACAGCAATCGATAGGCGAGCTGCTCCATTGTTTTTCCATATTTTTCTTTTGTCTGTATAATGGCAGACTCTTCTCTTTCCCAATAAAGCTGTATGATTTTTAAGTCCTCCATACTTTCCACCTTCTTTCTCTTTTGCTTTTTCTATCCATTGACCATTATATCAAATTGTTCTGCATTAAAGCGAATATTCACAAATTCATCTCCACCAGAATATCATCTTTTCTACTTGAGTCAATATCTGTGGATTCTGTTCCGTAAAATTTCCATCATATGGAACAAGAATAAGTAAGGGCAAAATTAATAATGTCATAACTGCAGTTATCCATACAAAACGATTCCAGCCCCTATTTTTTGCCGTTTCACACCTAAACCCTACCGCTACAAAACAAGCAATTCCTAATAAGAAATTTACATCAAGCTGATATCTTGTCACCATATAGGGTGTATAAACACTATCGAACACTGTAATTCCTATTATTAATGCAATAAGTATATTTATTATTGCTGTCAGATGTTTTTCCTTTATTTCCTTCTTCACTGAATCCTGCAAAAAAGCGGCAATGCACCAAAAAACAGGAAATGCAAACAAAATTCCTTCATAGCTTATGTATGGAAATTTTCCTTGTATTGGACTCCACGAAGCAAATTGATATACGAGTCCGTTTATAATTTTGTCTAATCTGAATCCTGCAAATAAACTATATAAGCGTTGATCTGCCACCGTTAGCTGATAGTGTTGACCAAATTCCCATATACTTCCAAATCTTGCATAGTTGTACCACATCAGCAATATAGCTGTAACCAAACATGGAATCCCTGCTGTTAAACAGGCTTTCATACTTTTTTTCTTTGATTTTAGTTCATGCAGATGCAAATAAAACAGCATAATCTGGAGTATTCCGGAAAGTGCAATAGTCGGTCGGCATCCAAATGCCAATGATGCACACAGAAAACTTCCTGACAATTCTGCCATTTTTCTTCCTTTTTTCTGCTCTGAATCCCACACCACTCTAACCATCAGGTTCAAGCTTATTATTTCCATACACACAGCTGACATGATCGCTGTGCAATATAATGCTGGTGCCGCGATTGCATACCATACACTTACAAATGATAGTACCATTGATAAGATCAAATATAGGTCAAATGGCATTTTAGGAAAAAATTTTTTTCGTAAGAAATCAAATAATGCAAAAATAGCAAGGATTGTCCCCACAGTAAAAATCTGTGTTGCTTTGTATGTAGTAAGCGCATTTCCTGTCAAAAGCTGATATGGAAGAAACAAAAGAACTACAGGAACAATTCCAAAATACATATAGTATTTTCCATTATAAAATGCATGATCCCAATGATAATAAATACCTAGTTCCTTCCTTGCCTGTGGATCATAGGGATTTTCCATTTCAGATAATCTTGGATCAACATCTTCATATTCAAGGTACAAATGACCATTCAAAATAGATTGTGCCATCCTCTCATATTGATCTCTATGACCCGGAATTGTTCCATTCCAAACAGGCGAAAGTGACATGGGATAAACGCTTAGCACAATTGTAATTATCATGCAAATAAATCGTTTTGCATCGTTGCGTTTTAACCACATAGTATCAATTTTTTTCCTCCTACGATACATGTTTTTATATAATTTCAGAATATATTTTTTTATTTTGAAGTCTAGCTTCAGAATCCATTTTATTTTTGTAATGTATATTCTCAATTAAAACAAGCGCAATCAAAACTTGCATTCCACTTGAAATATGTAGTAAATTTTCTCTTATATTTGAGATTTTTTTTACTTTAGCATTTTTAATTTCTACGAATCCTGCCACAAACACTACTATTTTCCAAAGTTTTTCAGGTTTATAAAAACAAAACAGATGCAGTAATTTTTTTATTATGCTTATGCCATCTCTTATTGTGCTTAATTTTGACTGACTACCATTTGGTCGTTCCTTATACGCTACAGCAATTTCTTCTACCTGCAGATTATTTTCTAATGCATAAACTGTCAGTTCAGTTTCTATTTCAAAGTTCTGGCTCAATACTGGAATTGTCTTTGCAAAACGGTAACTCAATGCACGATACCCTGTCATTACATCTCTTACCTTCCCACCAAACAATTTTTGTACTGCCAAGCGCATAAAGCGATTTCCTGAATTATGAAATCTCCGCTTGTTTACCTTAAAGTACGTGGAACTAAGTCGATCTCCTACTACCATATCAGCATGATATTTTAAAACTCGTTCCGTCATCTTTGCCGCCTCCGACGCTGGATAGGTATCGTCTGCATCAACCAGAATGTAGCACTGTGCTTCTACCTCCTGAAACATTCTTCGCACAACGTTCCCTTTTCCTTGTTGGTACTCATGTCGAACAATTGCACCAGCTTCTTTTGCTTTTTCCACTGTTTTGTCAGTAGAATTGTTGTCATATACATATACCGTAGCTTGCGGCAATGTCTTTTTAAAGTCTCTCACCACCTTTCCAACCGTAATTTCTTCATTGAAGCATGGAATTAGTACTGCTATCTCATCCATTTTTTTCCTCCTTTCACCATTTAAGTCCGATTTTATTTTCATTGGTTACATTTTTTTATAACTCAATCACAAATTTTACGAAATTCGTACCATCATCATATCCATTCGCAAAACTGCAAAATATCCCCTTGCTTTTCTATTTGATACCCTTTATAATGAAGGTTGATTAGACATTTTGGTCTGATTCCAAGCATTTTTTATGGAGGTTTTAATATGACACAGATTTCAAAAGATATTACAATCGGTGAACTGCTTCAGGTAAACACCGGTGTTATTCCGATTCTTATGGCTGCTGGTATGCATTGCCTTGGCTGCCCAGCATCTCAGGCTGAGTCTATCGGCGAGGCTGCTGAGGTTCACGGACTTGATCCAGATGATCTGGTTGATAAGATCAATGAGTTTTTAGCTGAGAATGCTCAGGATGCTCAGTAATACTTTTTAAGGGGCTGCGAAAAAATGAAAGTTTTTTCGCAGCCCTGTTTCTGTTGTGGATAACTCCAACTGTTTTCTTTTTGAATTTGACAGTTTATCTTAAACAAAACACCATGGATACTAGAAACAAAATGATGGAGATTTTTATGAGAGAGTTTGATTATATCACAAGTCCTGCGAAGTTGCTGACACCTGAAATTGTTCAGATGGTAGACAGCATCCACGAACACAAAACCGGCTGCTTCTGATTATGTATCCGGTCCTTTCGGACCGGGTAAGATCTATCAGAAGCAGCCGGCAGTTTCGTGCGCAACCTGCGGTATCCGCCCTGCTGCGTTACAATATTATGTTATGCAATACGTCAAGAAATGTTCCTATCCTATCATTTTTTAATATTCCCTATTACAATTCTCTTATCGCACCAAAAGAAGTTTTTGTCCTGGCTTTGTGCCAAGCTCTTCTGGCGATTTTCCTTCTTTTTGCATACTGGAAGCGGTAGCATTTAATAAATCTGCTTTTGTATTATCTTGGTTAACCTCGCGGATCCGCTCAATGCTCATTCTATATTTTTTTGCTATTGACCAAAGATTATCACCCGGCTGTACAATATAGCCAATCATTCCTGGAAAATCATTTGGATCAATCTGTTCACCTGTAAAGCTCACCTGATCGAGCACTGAAATTTCATGTTCTGAGAGCACAAATGTATCAAGGCTAATGACTGCACGTACTTCTCCCTGACCTCCTGGCGCAATCATTGTTGTAATTTGTTCTAACATTGGGCTTATAGTAAAACAGCTTCCCGGCGTAATTCCTCCTGCTTCAATTACATGGCTGAGCGGAATCACACCTGCCGCAGCCTGCATTGGCCGTTCATCGTTTGCTGCCAGATATAATACAGTCACATAGACAGCACCCTCCACACGAATGCCCTCTGATACAATCTCTGTACGATCAATTGACACTGTTCCTTCACTGTGACAAATTTGGAGCATGGTGTCAGTGCTGTGAAGCGGAATCTTTTCAGTGATTCTGCACTTTGCTTTATTTTTCATCTGAAGTGTTTCCAAATGAGCCGTCTTGTAGCTTGTGTCTACTTCTTTTGTTGTCGAATAAGCGTCACAGAGCAAATGTACCTTTTCCTCAAGATACAGCTTCATATCAAGCTCCACTACTGCTTCCACATGGAATATTCGATTTTCTCCATCTTCGTCTGGATGAATACTAATCTCTTTTTTTATCAAAACTGGCTCCACCGATGGAATCATCTCATGACGGCATCCAACAAGCGGCAGTTCTCCTGTAAATGAGATCGTCTTTTCCATCCACTGCATAGGAAGCTGCTCCTGTCCTGCCTCATAAATTACAAATAAGGCTGCCTCTGCCTGAATGAGCATTTTGTCTTCCTGAGCCTGATATTCCATACTTCTAAGACTAAGTGATTTCCATAAAAGTGACTGTGCAAGCGGTTTTCCCGGAGCTACTACTACATCATCCTCCATACGAAACGTATCCTTTTTTTGCAGCTGCAAAGACACCACTTCCATATCTTTTCCAAGTACAGCGATATCTTCTTGTCCTGAAAGCGATCTTGCTGCCTCCTCAAGCTGTGCCGATGCGGCAAAAAGTTCCGCACCAAGCACGGCACTGATATGAAGCTTTCTTGAGTTGACAACACGAATACTGATATCTTCTACCTTTGTGCGGCAGCGCACATAATCGCCCGGCTCAAGTCCTGGATAGCTCACATTTTCTTCAAATGTAAGTGCACCAGACAAATTTTTCATTCTGCCAGAACCCTCTACGGCATATAAAATTTCAAAGTCAAGCCGTCCTTTTATGATTACCTTTTCTGAAAGCTGGCGAAGTTCCTCCATCACGGCATCTGCCTGCTTCAGCAGTACGCTTCCCACATCTGGCTTCGCATCTGGAATATTAAAATCCTCATCAAATGTAACCTGCGCACTCACTGTATTTTTGCTCCTGCTCATATGTATCTGTTTTTTCTGCAGCTCTAACATAATCGCCTCCATATACTGATATTGGGCTTTGCCGCTTTCAGTCGGTTTTGACATGACCGACTGGCCCTATTACTAGTATATGAAGGCGATTTATTTTTTATGATGAAATATTTAATCTTTGTTACTGTTCATGCGTCACGCAACAAAAGCCCTTCGGTGCAATGGTTTCGTCGACGGACCAAACTCAGCAGGTTCCTTTTATGTTCTTTATTATTATACATTACTTTGAAAGACCTGCTTCAAGTGTCCGTCTCGTGAAATCCATTCACCTTCGGGCTTTGCCGCAATATTAGCTTATCCATGAATAGTAACTAATCTTTTTCTGTTCGCTCCTGAATTTCTGCATGATACAGCTCTAATTCAAAATCCTGGCGATTTTTGTGAAGCATATTTTGGAGTGATATTCCAATGCCTGCAAGCTGTATTGCTGCGACTGACAAAAATCCGCTGACAATCAGTGTTGGATAGCGCGGCACAAGGCCTGTTTCAATATAAGTGATTAATACTGGCACAAACATTACTAGCGAAATTAGAAACAACATTATGCTTATTATACCGAAAAAGGCAAATGGATTGTAAATACGGAAAAGACGAATCAGCGTCTTAATTACACTCCAACCATCTAAGAAGGTATTCAGCTTTGACACGCTTCCTTCTGGTCGATCACGATATGGTACAATCACGTTTTCCACCTGCATACGCTTGTCAATCGCATGAATACTCATTTCTGTCTCTATCTCAAACCGACATGATAAAATTGGAAATGTTTTTACAAAACGGTAGCTGAATGCACGATACCCCGTCATGATATCGCGTATGCTTCCGTGGAAAAGTTTTGATACCATTCCCCGAACAAGACAATTGCCTATATTGTGGAATGGGCGCTTGTTTTCCTCAAAATAAGTAGATGACAATCTATCTCCAACTACCATATCCGCATTGTGTTCCTGTACAAGCTTTACCATTTTTGCAGCAGATTCTGCTGGGTAAGTGTCATCCCCATCCACAAGTATGTAGCAATGTGCATCAATTTCCTGAAACATTCTGCGCACTACATTTCCCTTTCCCTGCTGATACTCATGACGCACTATAGCTCCTGCCTTTTTTGCAAGCTTCTCTGTGTCATCTGTTGAATTATTGTCGTACACATAAATGACGGCGTCAGGCAGCACACGTTTAAAATCTGATACCACCTTTTCAATTGTTTTGTCCTCATTATAACAGGGGATCAATACAGCAATATCATCCATGTCCTCTCCTCCTTTCAAATTGGTACACTGCAAGTTTTAATAAACACATCTAAATATTGATAGCTGTGCTCCTTCATAGTATTTTTGAAATTCAATGCCACTGTCTGTAAAAATATTAGTTATTCCAGCTGCTATTTTTTCATCAAAATCATTTGTACTGACTATATATCTGATATTTAATTTCTTTAGATCTTCTGGTGAAAGTGTTACTTCTACATAATCTGTACTAACTAACTCAAGCATCGTCTTGCTTCCAAGTGATGCTCTAATATGACAATACCTATTGTAGATATCTTCACATTCTCCCTCCTGATTTAGCATCTCCCAGCGTGTTTTCTGAGGATATGTCTGCGTTGTATTCAGGCAATCTGCTCCTGCCATCGCAGGAATGTTAGTAGCCGGGTAGGCCATATCTACGACAAGCCATATTGCCTTGGGATCCTCTTTTACAAGATCACGAATTTGCTGCATCGTTTCACTTTTCGTAATTTCAGGTACCCCCTTTGCAACTGGATTTATCCAAATTGATGATGCTAATACTACTGTGCATACTCCTAAAACTGCCATTGTATACTTGCTTTTTCTTGCCCGATACAGCAGATAAAAAACAACTGCTAGAATTGCCCAGACAACTAAAATTTTCTCTGCTGTATCAAAATACTCATATCTAAGTCCGCCTGGCTCATACTTTGTAAATCCCAAGGCTAATCTCATCGGTACAGCTGATGAAATGACAGCTGCCAATGCTGCTAACCACCTTTTAGGTGCTTTTTCTTTTAATGCGACAGCTCTGACAAATAGAGTCAAGCGAAGAAAGCCTAACACCTGCGGTCCGCGATTTGAATTTACAAAACTAAGCAGTAGCATTTTGGCAAGCCATTTAGGAATACCAACACAATAGTACCAAGCCAAAAACAGATTTATTCCAAGTAAAAGAATGAGTAAAGGATCCTTCTTTTTTTCTTTAATGATTACCCACAGCGCAAGTATAAATCCTGTTGGTGCAAAACAAATGATGGATGAATTTTCTACAATTAGTTCATTCATACTAAATCTGCTGACAAGCGAAATCGGGTATTTCATCATCCACCAAAAACCTGTACCG
This sequence comes from Anthropogastromicrobium aceti, assembly GCF_020687335.1. Taxonomy (NCBI): domain Bacteria; kingdom Bacillati; phylum Bacillota; class Clostridia; order Lachnospirales; family Lachnospiraceae; genus Anthropogastromicrobium; species Anthropogastromicrobium aceti. Next base: position 1,122 of record NZ_JAJEQN010000025.1, on the reverse strand, counting down.
CCTGATGACGAAGGTGCATTTCCGGGATAAACTGAATTTAATTCTGCTTTAATCACATCCCATGAAGTGACAGCAAGTACTGTAAGACCTGCTGCTGTAATCACGAAAATAAGAAGCCATGGCACCACATCAACTCGTCTTAACACCTTCCTGTTAAATTTCCAAATGACAACCCACAGAAATAATGGAACAAAGCCCCATGCCACTGGCACCATCCATGTCGGGTAGAATGTCAAAACATACCCTACCGCACAAACTGCCATACCGACTGCCACTGCGATTTTTCTTGGATTAAATGCACGTGATACCAAATAGTTACTTCCAAGCACAAAACAAGCACCGTAAATCAGCATCTCAACAAGTCCATTGATTGCAAACCACCATTGTAAAAATGGTGCAAAGCTCACACAGATTGATAACATTACAGATAATTTTTTCTGCCCATCAGTAATAAACATTCCGAGTTCAAACCATGCCAAAAACAGCACGATCAGACGTGAACACCAAAACCATGAAAGTCCTCTCTCGCTTCCAAAGAAAAGATATCCCCAATAAAATGGGCGAAATAATGTCAAAATATCCCACGATGGCTGTCCATACACGAGCATGTTATCTGTCAATATACTGCCAAGTGTTTGGCTATAGCGATTATATGCACCGAGCGTATTATATTGCTGACGAAAACAAAGCGGCGTCAATGTTCCCCACTCATCACTTCGCCAGACACGCGGTTCTCCCAAACGAATACCGCTTTCGCCATCTCCCAAAAACAACTTCCAACACCCCATAGATGATCCGCTGATTTTGAATGAAACCAACATGATTAACAGCAAAAATGATAATACAAAGCGATATTTATAAATCAGCTCAAATCCCTGTTTCAAGCCTCTTTGCTTTTGTTTTTTTTCATTCATTTTTTCTTTCTCCAAAACTTCTCCCTTCTTTTTAGTGTTTCCATTATCTTACCGCATCTAGGTGACATCTCTCTTACTCTTTAGTGACAAATTTGTCACTTAATTTATATCAATGATGTTGGGGTCAAAAGGTATTTTGACCCCTTTGATACCAGATTGCTACGTGCTTTGCACTCTCGCAATCTTCAAAAACATTCGTAATCCGCTC
>NZ_JAJEQN010000024.1:0-57438 GCF_020687335.1 Anthropogastromicrobium aceti | reverse complement strand
ACATAAGGCTTCGGCATAGGTCTTTTGCTGAGAAAGTAGTACACGACGTATGAAATCCCATCAGCATAAATCCTGAATACTGTGGCTATATTTCAGTCTATAGGGTTGAATGACGCTACAAGAATCTAAGGAATCCCACGGTTTTAACCGTGGGCGTATGTCAATAAAATGAAAAATTATATTATTATGATACTAGGGTCAAAAGCTCAAATCTATCTGACAAAAACCTTGAAAGGGGGACTCCATGGACTTTTTGGAAGCACAAAATTATCTGGAAAAGGTGCGAAGTCAAAAGGGAATCGTTCTGGGACTTGACACAATGCGCCATCTGATGGCTAAACTTAATAATCCGCAGGATAAAGTCAAATTTATTCAGGTTGCAGGAACAAACGGCAAGGGATCAACAGCTGCCTATCTCACTTCAATCTTATTAGAGGCAGGAATTAAAGTAGGAAGATATACATCTCCAGCTGTATTTTCAAGCACAGAGCAGTATTTCGCATGTGGAAGCTGTATAAGTGAAAGCGAATATGCCAAAGGCGTGACAGCAGTGGCAGAGGCTGCAGCGAGTCTTGACGGCGAAACACCTACTGCTTTTGAACAGGAAACAGCATTGGCGTTTTGGTATTTTGCCAAAAAAGGCTGCGAGCTGGCAATTTTAGAGGCAGGTCTTGGCGGTGACATGGATGCTACAAATATTGTGACAACAACCGTATGCAGTATCATAACATCAATTAGCATGGATCATTGCCGTATCCTTGGAAATAAGATCAGCGAGATTGCAGCACATAAGGCTGGTATTATAAAGCCGGGTGCACCTGTTATTTGCATCGAGCAGAAGGAAGATGCGATGGAGCCAATTCGTGCAGCAGCAAAAGCAGCAGACACGCCGCTTTACGAGGTACACCGCGATGAGGTGCGTCAGATATTTTCTGATAAGCGAGAGAGCATTGTATTTTTTCGAGAATTTGAAAATCTGCATTTAAAGATGCTTGGAAGTTGTCAGCCTGAAAATGCTGCACTTGCCGTACAGGCAGCAAGCGTACTTAGCAGCAGCTATCCAATTGAAAAAAAGCACATTTATGATGGAATTGAAAAAACACGCTGGGGCGGACGCTTTGAGCTTCATAGCGGTTCACCTGATATAATATTAGATGGTGCGCATAATCCAGATGGCATAAGACGCCTTCGTGAGTCTGTAAATCAAATGTTTGGTGCAGTGCCGATTTGCTATGTCTGTGGTGTTCTGGCAGATAAAGATTACGAAAAAGAAATTGAAATTTTATTTGGCCGCGCATCAAACGTGTTTACTGTGACACCGCCATCACCAAGGGCAATGAAAAGCACAGATTTAAAAGCTGCAATTAAAAAGCGTTTTTCACAGTTAAAGGTCACTTCATTTGACAGTGAGGATGGTATTGAAAAAGCAATGGAAGCGGCTGTATCACAGAACAATCCAGTGGTTGTGTGCGGAACCCTTACAATTCTTGCAAGGGTAAAAGAGTGGATGAAACGCAACGACAGAATGTAAGCAAATAAAATAGAGACGAGGAATTATGGATAAAGAAAAGATTGAACAGGCTGTGCGCTTGTTTTTAGAAGGAATCGGTGAAGATCCAAACAGAGAGGGACTGTTAGGAACTCCCGACCGCGTTGCACGTATGTGCAGTGAAATATATGGCGGACTGGGGCAGGATGCAGGACAATATTTGCATACAACATTTGAAGCAAAGAATAACGAGCTGATATTAGAAAAAGACATTGATCTTTATTCAGTGTGTGAACATCATTTGCTACCATTTTATGGAAAAGCACATATAGCATATATACCAGATGGCAGAGTTGCAGGACTTTCCAAGCTGGCAAGAACAATAGAAGTATTTGCAAAGCGCCCACAGATTCAGGAGCAGCTGACAGCTCAGACGGCTGATGCACTTATGGAACATTTAAAGCCAAAGGGTGTTATGGTTGTAATAGAAGCAGAGCATATGTGCATGACAATGCGCGGCGTAAGAAAGCCAGGTACCAAGACGTTAACATATGTGTGCAGAGGCGTCTTTGAAAATAATGACGAGCTGATCAATCGTGTTTTGATGATGGTTCGCTAAGTTGGAGGAAAAAATGAGAATAGGAAACAGAGACTTTCAGACAAGCGGTCATACCTACGTAATGGGAATTTTAAATGTTACACCAGACTCATTTTCAGATGGTGGACGCTGGAATCATATGGACGATGCACTTTTTCATGCACAGCGCATGATTGAAGAAGGTGCAGATATCTTAGATATTGGCGGCGAATCGACAAGACCTGGTGGTTATACACGAATTTCAGACGAAGAGGAAATTTCTCGTGTGGCACCCGTTATCGAGGCATTAAAGAAACGTTTTGACACTCCGCTTTCCGTGGACACCTACAAATCTGGTGTTGCAAGTGCAGCGATTGCGGCAGGAGCTGATCTGATCAATGATATCTGGGGATTAAAGGCAGATAAAAAAATGGCAGAAGTGATTGCAAAGGCAAAGCTGCCGTCATGTCTTATGCATAATCGAGAGACAATGGATTATAACAACTTTTTAGAGGATGTTGTATCAGATTTGCAGGAGACATTAAATATTGCAAAAAAAGCAGGAATTTCAAAGGATACCATTATACTCGATCCTGGTGTTGGTTTTGCAAAAAATTATGAGCAGAATTTAGCCATCACAAATCATCTTGAAGTATTAGATACACTTGGCTGCCCGGTGCTTCTTGGAACAAGCCGTAAATCAATGATTGGACTGACACTTGATTTGCCATCAGACCAGAGAGAAGAAGGCACTATGGTAACGACCGTCTGGGCAGTACAGAAAGGCTGCATGTTTGTACGTGTCCACAATGTACAGGCAAATGTGAGAGCAATTAAGATGGCAGAAGCTCTGCTTAAAAATTAATATGATTATTACAATAAAAGGATAGATAAAATAGAATGGATAAAATAGAAATCAAGGGGCTTGAAGTATTTGCCCATCATGGTGTATATGAAGAGGAGCAGCGTCTAGGACAAAAATTTGTTGTGTCAGCTGTTTTATCTCTTGATACAACAGCAGCTGCACAGACAGATGATCTTGATAAGACAGTAAATTATGGAGCAATCTCAAGACAGATCACGCAGATTTTGCAGCGTGAAAACCATAAGCTCTTAGAGCGTGCAGCAGCAGTTACAGCTGAAGAAATTTTGCTGACAAATCCGCTCATTAACGGCATCACAATCAAAATTGAAAAGCCGTGGGCGCCTGTTGGTCTGCCGCTTGAAACTGTGGCAGTCGAGACAACAAGAAAGTGGCATACTGCATATATTGCGCTTGGCTCAAATCTTGGAGAAAAGAAAAACTATCTTGATGTTGCCATTGAAGAATTAAAAGCAGTAAAAGGCATTGAGATAGAAAGTGTTTCCGACTGGATTGAGACAGAGCCGTATGGCTATCTTGATCAGCCAAATTTTTTAAATGGCTGTGCATGTCTTCGTACCTGGCTGGAGCCATTTGCACTTTTAGATGTGCTTCAGAGTATTGAAGCAAAGGCAGGACGTGAGCGCAAGATTCATTGGGGACCGAGGACACTTGATTTAGATTTGCTTTTCTACGATGATCAGATCCTTGGAACAAAGAGACTGATTGTACCGCATCCAGAAATTGAAAAGAGAAGTTTTGTGTTAGTGCCGATGGCACAGATTGCACCATGGCTTCGTCATCCGGTAAGTAAAAGCACGATCAAACAGCTGCTTGAAGAATTGAACGCAGAGCAGTAAATAAGAAACAGTTCACTGTGAGAAGCATAGTTGCTTGCAAAATAGCATTAACAAAAATACAGGTTATAAGTGAGGAATAAAAAATATATGTTAGATTTATCAGAATCAAGAGCACAGATTGACGTGATAGATAAAGAAATCACACGCCTGTTTCAGAAACGAATTGATGTCTGCAGGGATGTAGCCGCATACAAGATACAGAATAATAAAAAGGTGCTTGATAAAACAAGAGAAAACCAGAAGCTAGAAGCTTTGTCAAAGCTTGCAGAGGATGGTTTTAAAGAACATGGCATCTGCGATTTGTTTACACAGGTCATGGCAATTTGCCGCAAGCGTCAGTATCAGATCATGAAGGAAGAGGGCGTTGCTCAGCCGGTTCCATTTGACTGTGTGGATGAGATTGACAAAATAAATGCAACTGTCGTATTTCAGGGAGTAGAAGGAGCATACAGTCATGCTGCTTCCATGGCATATTTTGGAGACTTGGCAACATATTTTCATGTGCCAAACTTCGAGGAGGTCATGAAGGCAGTTGCAAATAAAGAAGCTGATTTTGGCGTGCTGCCTCTTGAAAATTCCAGTGCCGGACAGGTTGGTGATGTGTATGATCTTTTGACACGCTACGATAATACTATTGTAGGCGAGTATTATCTTCCTGTACGTCATTGTCTGCTAGGATTAAAGGGTGCAGACATAGATAAGATTCAGACAGTTTACTCTCATCCGCAGGGACTTATGCAGTGTGGAAAATTTTTAAATGAGCACTCATCCTGGCAGCAGATCAGTCAGGCAAATACGGCAATGGCTGCACAGAAGGTCATTAAGGAAAATAATCCAAAGACAGCTGCAATAGCAAGCGAAACAGCGGCAAAGCTGTATGGATTAGAGATTCTTGAGGAAGGAATCAATGACAACAAGACTAATACAACAAGATTTATTATTGTAAGCAGAAAAAAATGCTACCGCAGGGATGCATCAAAGATTTCTATCATGTTTGAGATTCCTCATGAGAGCGGAAGTTTGTACACGATTTTGTCTCATATGATTTATAATGATTTGAATATGACAAAAATCGAATCAAGACCAATTCCAGAGCAGCCATTTGAGTATCGCTTCTTTGTTGATTTCGAAGGAAATCTTGCCGATGCAGCTGTAGAAAATGCGATTCTTGGCATCAAAGAGGAGGCTGCACGCTTGAAAATCTTGGGAAACTACTAAAAACATAGAAAAGTTTCAAAAGTAACGAATTAATTATTATAGAAAGCATCAGGGGATTTGACATGAACAGATTATTATTATACAGAAACTTTGAACACGAAGATCTGGTTTACCAGATGAGAACATTGGCAAAAAAGGCACAGATTGATGCGCTTACCGAGGATGATTTAGAATGCTATGAAAACTGCATCCATCAGATGATCGAGATGGCAGCAGCCTATGGACTGCAGGAAAATCTGTGGCACAGTGTACTTGCCTGTATATTGGCAAATGCAGAAAATGCGTTTTCTAAGGCATGTGAGAAAAAGGGTCTTCCGCAGGGAACATTATCAAAGCTTGTTCTTCCAGATATTTCATTTTGGAAAGAAATGTTTGCAGTAAGCCTTGAAGATTTAGACCGTGCATTTGGATGCAGCTTGGCAGCTCTTTTGGAGAATTATGTAAACTCTAATACAAATGGTCATGTATTTAACAAGCGTATTCGCGACAGCATCACAGAGCTTGGAAAAAATCTTGGTGCATGTGACAGTGAGGAAGATTTTTTACATACGCTGACAGATTTTTATCGCGATTATGGTGTTGGAAAGCTTGGTCTTCATAAGGCATTCCGCATAGGCCAGGATAATGATGGAGAGCCAATCATCGAGCCAATCACATGTACTGAGCATGTGCATTTAGATGATCTTGTAGGTTACGAGCGTCAGAAGAAAAAGTTAGTTGATAATACACTTAGTTTTGTTAATGGACAGGCCGCAAACAATTGCCTTTTGTTTGGTGATGCCGGAACAGGAAAATCCTCTAGCATAAAGGCAATCATGAACGAGTTTTATTCTAAGGGACTTCGTCTGATCGAGGTGTATAAGCATCAGTTCAAAGATTTGCCAAAAATTATTTCTCAGATTAAAAGCCGCAATTATAAATTCATCATTTATATGGATGATTTGTCATTTGAGGAGTTTGAGATCGAGTACAAATATTTAAAGGCTGTTATCGAGGGCGGTCTTGAGACAAAACCAGATAATGTGCTGATTTATGCTACAAGTAATCGCCGTCATTTAATTAAGGAAAGCTTCGATGATGTAAAGGATTATAAGCCAGAGCTTCATTCTTCAGATACAGTGCAGGAAAAGCTGTCTTTGGTGGCACGTTTTGGCGTAACTATCTATTATGGTGCACCAGAAAAGCAGGAGTATGATGATATCGTGATCAATCTTGCAAAAAAGAATGGCATCGAAATGGACACAGACGAGCTTTTGTTAGAGGCAGGCAGATGGGAATTAAATCATGGAGGCAGAAGCGGAAGGTGTGCACAGCAGTTTATTATTTATCTGCTTGGACAAAAGGCATTAAAAAAACAGTAAAGCAATAGAAAGGACGTGAAATTATGGCAGCAGTGCGTATGGCAGTAATGGAGATCGGGGCACAGGACGTGATTATGAAAGTGTACGAGATTGCTCCTAGAAAGGGAATGCAGGTGATTGACAGCCTGCGCCGAATGGTTCCGGTAGGAAAAGATACATATTCAGAGGGGCGAATCAGTGCACAGGTCTTAGAACAGATCTGTAATGCATTTACTCATTTTAAGCAGACGCTGGCTGAGTATGGAATAACAGAGTATTATGCACTTGCAAACAGTGCCGTGCGTGAGGCAAAAAACTGTGCAATGGTCGTGGACCAGATCGAGGTGCGCACAGGAATCCGCGTGCGAGTGCTTAGTAATTCCGAGCAGCGTTATGTAAGAATTAAGGGTGTAATTGCAAGAGAAAATGATTTCAAGCTTCCGGAAAAAGGAACAGCTATGGTTGATATTGGTGCAGGAAGCTTACAGATTTCTATTTACGAGAAAAAAGCTCTTGCAACTACACAGAATATTCGTCTTGGAATGGCAAAGATTGGTGAGATGTTCTCTGCATTTTCATGGGAATATCCTGTTGTAGAGCTTGTGTTAAAGGAAATGATCGACAATGATGTACAGACATTTGAGAAAATGTTCTTAAAGGATCACACGATCCGCAGTCTGATTCTTGTCGGTGATACGCTTATTTCTCAGATCAGAAAGGTGCTTGAGCATACTGGAGATCCAGGCATAACCGCAGAGGATATCAGAAACTTGTACTCACAGATTCGCGGAAAATCAACAAGTGAGATTAGTCAGATGCTTGACATGCCATTTGAGTATGCAGCGATGGTGCTTCCTGTTATGATTTTAGCGCAGACACTTCTTGATGCAAGTCAGGCAGAGAGAATATGGATTCCGCAGTCTGATCTTTGTGACGGTTATGCAATTGATTACATGGAAAAGCATAAGCTTGGACGCATCACATACAATTTCGAAGAAGACATAATTGCATCTGCAAAGACAATCTGCAAGCGCTACAAAGGAAATCAGGCTCATGCAGAATATCTTGAGCAGATGGCAGGCAAGTTTTTTGATCTGCTGCAAAAATATCATGGTCTTGGGGAGCGTGAGCGTCTGCTTCTTCGTCTGGCTGCCATTTTACATGACTGTGGAAAATTTATAAGTATGAGTGCACCGGGCGAGTGTGCATATCAAATTATTATGTCTACAGAAATTCTCGGAATTTCTCATATGGAGCGTGAGATGGTTGCAAGCATTGTCCGCTACAACACAATGGAGCTTCCAAATTTCAGGGAATTTGATGGGAAGCTTGGCAATGACGAATATTTGATTGTTATGAAATTAGCAGCTATCTTAAGAGTATGCAATGCGCTTGACCGAAGCCACCGCCAGAAATTTGCCGATATGAAGCTGACTATTAAGGACTCAAATATCGTGATCACGACAGCTTATCCGGACAACATTACGCTCGAGAAAAAGACATTAAAGGATAAGCAGGATTTCTTTGAGGAAGTATACGGACTTGGGTTTGAAATTAAGCAGAAGAAAAAGAAACAGTGAGAAAATAGAGAAAAATAGAAAGGCAGGTTGGCAAGATGGATTTTGAAAATAGTCAATATTATACAAACAGAGAATTAAGCTGGATTCAGTTCAACTATCGTGTGCTGGAAGAGGCAAGGGATAAGAGTAATCCGTTGTTTGAGCGCCTCAAATTCTTAAGCATCACCTCATCAAATCTGGATGAATTTTTTATGGTGCGTGTTGCATCATTAAAGGATATGGTAAATGCCGGCTACAAAAAGCCGGACATTGCAGGTATGACACCAAAGGAGCAGCTTTCAGCTATCAGCGAAGCACTTCATGAATTTACTCAGACACAATATTCAACATATAACAGAAGTCTTTTGCCGTTGTTGGCAAAGGAGCATATCACCGTGTTAACTTCATTTGAGCAGATGAACGATGAGGAAGCATCATTTGCAGACAATTTCTTTATGGAAAAGGTGTACCCTGTTTTAACACCGATGGCTGTAGATGCATCAAGACCATTTCCATTAATCAGAAATAAGTCATTAAATATTGCTGCACTTATTAAGACAAAGAATCAAAGCGAAGAGGAAATGGAACCAGAGCTTGAGTTTGCGACAGTTCAGGTGCCGTCCGTGATGGGACGAATTGTACAGCTGCCATGTACAGAGGGTGTTAAGCTGATTCTTCTTGAAGAAATCATCCGCAGAAATATCAGCAAGCTGTTTTTAAATTATGATGTCATAAGTACTGCTGCATACCGTATTGAAAGAAACGCAGATCTTAGCATCGACGAGGAGGAAGCAGAGGATCTTCTTCAGGAGATTGAAAAGCAGTTAAAGCAGCGCCAGTGGGGCGAGGCAATCAAGCTTGAGGTCAGTGAGGAGATTGACAAATATCTGCTCAAATATCTTAAAAAAGAGCTGGCAATATCAGACGAGGAAATTTATAAGATCCAAGGACCGCTCGATCTTACATTTTTAATGAAGCTCTATGGAATGGAAGGCTTTGATGCATTCAAGCAGCCAAAGTATAAGCCACAGAGATGCCCGCAGATTGACCCAGAGCTGTCCATCTTTGACAACATTAAAAAAGGTGATATTTTCCTGCATCATCCATACATCACATTCGACCCTGTTGTAAACTTTATTAAAGAAGCAGCAGTTGATCCAAAGGTGTTGGCGATCAAACAGACATTGTACCGTGTCAGCGGCAATTCACCAATCGTTGCAGCACTTGCAAAGGCAGCAGAAAATGGCAAGCAGGTAACAGTTCTTGTCGAGCTGAAGGCACGTTTTGATGAGGAACACAATATTGTATGGGCAAAGATGCTTGAGAAAGCAGGCTGCCATGTAATTTATGGTCTTCGCGGCTTAAAGACGCATAGCAAGATTACACTTATCGTTCGTGATGAGGAAGATGGAATCTGTCGCTATGTACATTTAGGAACTGGAAATTATAATGATGCGACTGCAAAGCTTTACACTGACTGTGGTATCATGACATGCAACCGCATGATTGGTGAGGATGCTACTGCTGTATTTAACATGCTGTCTGGTTATTCAGAGCCGGAGTCTTGGAACCAGCTTGCTGTAGCACCGCTGTGGCTAAGAGGAAAGTTTTTGTCATGGATTAAAAGAGAAACTGAGTTTGCAAAGAGCGGCCGTCCGGCATATATCATTGCTAAGATGAACTCCCTTTGTGATAAAGGCATCATTGCAGCACTTTATGAGGCTTCAGCAGCCGGTGTTAAGATTGATCTGATCATTCGTGGTATCTGCTGCGTAAAGACAGGTATACCAGAAGTCAGCGAAAACATTCGCGTGCGCTCTATAGTAGGAACCTTCCTTGAGCACAGCCGTATTTTCTGTTTTGGAAATGGCGGAAATGAAGAAATTTATATGGGAAGTGCAGATTGGATGCCAAGAAATCTTGACAGAAGAGTAGAGATTACATTCCCGGTGCTTGATCCATCTGTGCGCGCAAAGGTACGTCACATTTTAGAGGTTGAGCTTGAGGATACTGTACGTGCAAGAATCATGAAGATGGACGAAAGCGGTCAGTATGAGCGCATCGACAAAAGAGGAAAGGAAATTGTTGATTCTCAGGATGTTTTCTGTAAAGAAGCAGAAGCAGAGGCTGTAAGAGAGGATGAAAATGAAGGGCTGCAAAAGCAGCGCGTATTTGAGCCGCTTACGGCAGAGGATGCGCAAGATTAATAAAAATTTGCTGCTGTCGTCTGGTTTAGGCAGCAGCAAAGAGAAACGGAGAAAAACATGGATCAAATTAATATATTAGTAACAGATGACGAGAGAGAAATTGCTGATCTTCTTGAAATCTATCTTGTCAGCGATGGATATCGTGTCTGGAAGGCATACAGTGCAAAAGAAGGTCTTGAGATTTTACAGGAGCATGATATTCAGCTGGCTATTTTAGACATTATGATGCCGGAGATGGACGGCATCGAGATGTGCAGACAGATTAGGAAATTCAGCAACATTCCTGTTATCTTTTTAAGTGCTAAGTCAGCAGATCTTGATAAAATTCTTGGACTTGGCTGCGGAGCAGATGACTACGTGACAAAGCCGTTTAGCCCATTAGAGCTTACTGCAAGAGTCAAGTCACAGCTTCGCCGTTATACGGAATTTAATCCAGATGGCGTACAAAAAAAGGACGCAAGTGAAGTCATTTCAATACGAGGTGTTGTGATTAATCGCACAACTCATGTTGTTACTGTAGATGGTGAGGAAATTAAGCTGACACCGCTTGAATTTGATATTCTTTGTCTGTTGGCACAAAACCCAGGCAAGGTATTCAGTACAGACGAAATCTTTAAAAACGTCTGGAATGAAACTGTTTACGAGGCAAATAATACTGTTATGGTACATATCCGCCGTCTTCGTACAAAAATCAAGGATGATAATCGTGAGGATAAGATCATAACAACCGTATGGGGAGTTGGATACAAAATTGACCAGTAAAAATAAAGTGAAATATAGAGGCAGTCTGCTGCTTAACACTGTGTTAAGTGCAGCTGCCGCGCTGGCGGCTGAGGTCGCACTTTTGCTAAACAGCAAGCTGGCCGACGTGATTTTGTGTCAGTTCGGTTTTCAGGGGAGCGTCGCCAGTTTGTCAGGTGAGTATAACGCGCCCCTGATTTTTGTTTATCTGCTGATTGGCATATGTGTGTTTGCTTTTGTGTTTGGTATGCTTCAGCATCGAACACTCAAATATACAAGAAAGATTTCAGCATCTCTTCAGGAGATTTCAGAAGGACATTTTAATACGCGTATTCCAGTGCGAGGCGATAATGAGCTGTCAGATATTGCAATGCAGGTCAATCACATGGCAGAGGAGATCGAGCAGCTTCTTGAAAAAGAAAAGCAGGCAGAGGAGACAAAAAATGAGCTGATAACTAATATTGCACATGATTTGCGTACACCGCTCACATCAATTTTAGGATATCTTGATATTCTTTCCATGAGAAAGGATCTCCCAGAAGAGACGCGTCAGAATTACATCAGGATTGCTCATGACAAGGCAAAACATTTGCAGCAGATGATAGAAGATTTGTTTGGATTTACTAAGCTTAGCTACAGTAAGCAGACTACAAATATGCAGCCAATTGATATAATCACACTTTTAGCGCAGCTTCTTGATGAATTTTATCCGGTATTTGAGAATAACGAGATGGATTACGAGTACCATCCCGATGCATCAAATTTTGTAATTCAGGGTGACGCTACGCTTCTTGTGCGTCTTTTTGACAACTTGATTAACAATGCAATCAAGTATGGAAAAGAGGGAAAGCTTCTGATTGTAAAGACGAGAACACAAAAAGAAGCAATCACAGTAGATATCATTAACTTTGGAAAGGTAATTCCGCAAAAGGATTTAGACCGCGTATTTGAAAAGTTTTACCGTGCTGAAAGTTCAAGAAATTCCGCTACAGGAGGAACAGGTCTTGGTCTTGCGATTGCAGCAAATGTGGCGCGTATACACGGAGGTTCAATTGCGGCAAAAAGCAGCCTTGAGGGAACTGTTTTTAGTGTGATGCTGCCAAGCACACATGAAGAAAATATCGAGGACGACAATCACGCTAAGCAGGAGGTGTCAGATGAGAGCTAAAACTACCCATCGCACTGCAGTCACAGTACTGTTTTTTACAATTATCCTATGCCTGCTTACAGCAGGTGGCTGTAAAAATGCTTCAAAACGCGCGTACCGCGCCTATTCAGGAACAGTCAGTGTCAGTCTTGGTCTTGGAAGAGAAGGGATTCTTGTGGAAGAACATCCTTTTCCAGTTACGGTGCATGTTGATGGAGATTATGCAAAAGAGGGCAAAACATGTGTTCTTACAGTGCCGACAAATGCAAGTGATTACTATGCGTACCGAAAGCCATTGTCAGAGGAAAGTGAACAGACGATCTCGTTTATTGTCCCTGCAGCGAAATACAGCAGTCAGATTACAATTGAACTTCTTGATAGTTATGAGCGTGTCATTTACAGCAGAACATGTACCTATCAGGCATATGATGAATGGCAGAATATGCTTTTAGCAGGCCATATGGGAAAACAGACAGATACCGTATCATGGCCAGAGCAAATTAAAAGAAATGATCTTGGAACAGCAGTTTCAGTACGAACTGTCACACTCACAGAAGACAATTTGTATACCGAAAAAGAGGGCTATGGTATGCTCGATTTTTTATCGGTTGATGTTGCTTATTTTGAAGAACTAAGCAGTGATGTGAAAAATGCATTGTTAGATTGGGTAAAAGAGGGCGGTACGATTGTATTTGAGGGAAGCGGCGGATGGACAGCACTCCAGAAAATGAATATAAACGGATTTGGCAGCTCCAAAACTTTTAGTGCAGGCAGTAACCAAAAGCTACTTTACAGAAGTCTTGGAGATGGAAGTGTATGGTTTCTTGGAAAAACACTCAGCCAGACTGTGTCACGTCTTACAGATGAAAGAAAGTCGCAGTTTATTCTAATCTTGAGCAAAGGAGCAAGCGGAAGCTACTCAGAAGATTTTAGCTCTCTTAGTGTTTATGAAAATTCATCGCTGCTTTACAGACTCAGGACACATAAATCATCTGCTGAGACACCAAAGGTATGGATATATGTAGCCATTTTAATTTTATATCTAGTAGTTGGCATTCCTGGAATTTATCTTTTGATGCGCAAGAAAAAAAGGATACGCTGGTTTCGCCCGCTTGTCTGTCTGCTTGCTGCATGCTTTTCCATTTTGATATTCATAGTAGGAACAAGCACACGTTATTCACGGCCATTTATTCGAAGCCTCACTGTATTATCTGATGAGAACAGCAGAGAAAATGAGAATAGTGAAACAATCTATACAAGCATTCAGGCACCGTTTAACAGCAGCTATGAGGTAAGCATTAATCCAGCATACCATGTTACATCACTTATGGAAGAGTATTATTGGGGAAGCGGCACACAAAACGGAACTGTCAATGCAAAGCGTGTCGTGTCGTTTGATTTTTCTAAAGAGCAGACACTTTTGTCTTTGGAAAACCTGACAGCCTTTTCCTCACGCTGTTTTGCACTTGGAAATAATATTTCAGGTATCGGAACTATTACAGGCACAGTTGAAGAAAATGCGTCAGGAGTTTTTGGAACACTTGTAAATAATACTGAATACGAACTTATATCGGCTGTAGTAAATACAGGAAATGAGCTTGCACTGATCGAGCACTGGAAGCCGGGGGAGACAATTGATTTGGAGACAGAACAGCAAAATGGACGTGTTCATATGATGACAAAAGATCAGTTTTCAGATGGTGCATACAAAAACCGCTGTCAGTGGATTGGAAAGCTAGCAGATTATTATGAATACTATTTGTATACAAAAAAAGAGCAGTTATATGTTATGGCGCAAATTGATTATATGCCTGCTATACAGCAGTATACAGATTATCCGGTAGAAAATGATACCATTATTTGTTTGTCTGTCACACAGAACTGACGGATGTAACATGATAACTATTAGATAGGAGGCATGTATGCTGTCTGTAAATCAGCTTAAATTTAAGGTAAAAAATAAGACTTTGATCGACGAGCTTACGCTAAACGTTACGCCGGGCAGCTTTTATGCGCTTCTTGGCAGAAAAGGGTCAGGTAAGACAACACTTCTTCGTCTTTGTTCTGGTCTTTTAGAGCCGCAAAGCGGAAATATTTACATTAATGGGATGGATGTGTCAAAACGAGAAAATAAGAAAAATATTCTTCGTATTCTGGGCTATATGGGATCGCAGGATGGTTATTTTCCGCGTCTTCAGGTAATGGAGTATCTCGAAGTGTATGCACATGCGCAGGGACTTTATGGTCTTGCAGCGAGAGAGCGCTGCATGGAGGTGCTTCAGATGGGGCACCTTGAGCGAAGAGCAGAGCAGCTTGTGGAGGAGCAGTCTGCTAGTGTCAGAAGAGAACTTTCCTTTTTGCGGGCGATTATTCATCGTCCGCGCCTGCTGCTTCTTGATGATCCATTTAATGGGATGGAGAGTGCACAAAAGCTTGCGATGGAGGAATTGTTTGCTATTCTTGCAGAGGATGAGGTAACTGTCTTAATGGCATCGCAGTCACTTCCAGATGCAGCGCATCTTTGCGGTGAGATCGGTATTATTGAGAAGGGACGCATTATAAGTGAAGGAAATCTGTCAGATATTCTTCGTCAGGCAAGAAGCGAGGCACTTTTATATCTTCGTGTCTGTGAAGCGCCTGAGGCAGCTGTTGCCATTTTGCGAAAGGAAGCGCTTGTGCGCACGATTTCAAGAGATGGTAATTTTATCGTTATGCATTTTGCTGGAGGCATCAAAGATGAAGCTGCACTTTTAAAAAAACTTATAGAAAGCAATGTCAAGGTATACTCATTTAGCCGTGGGCAGAGCAGTCTGGAAAATCTGTTAGAGCGTGAAATTTCAGGCGGAAAGGGGAGAAGATGAGCAAATTTCATAATCCAATATATGAAAAGGATCGTTGGGCAGCAAACCGCAGCAAGGCATTTCTAATTGCTGTTCTTTCTGTTAACAGTGTGATTGCTGTTATAGCAATAGTTGTATTCATGAACATGGTAAGTTACATGAAGACGAGCAGTGAAAATGATTATGCCGCACTGCTTCAGTTATATCTTACGCTTGCGATGGCAGAATGTTTGATGATCGTTTTTATCGCCCCGGCACTTGCAGGAACTGGCATCAGTCAGGAGCGCGAAAATGGAAATCTGGAGCTGTTTTTATCGACGGGTGTTTCGCCATGGCAGGTGATTTTAGGAAAGCTTGTTTCTTGCATGAATATGATGTTTGTGCTTATTGTGACATCACTTCCAGTTTTTTCACTTGTATTTGTGTACGGTGGTGTTCAGATGCGCGATCTTATTGCAATGATCAGCGTGCTTCTTGTTGTTGCACTTGAGATTTGTTCGCTCTCCATTCTATGCTCAGCAGGTGCAAATCGTTCAGTCTACGCGGCGCTTTCTGCCTACGCTTCAAATCTGATTTTGATCGGTGGAACATTATTTGTTCATCTTGCACCGAGCCTTTTGTACAGCTCATCAGTCTATGGAGATCAGTTGGGAAGTCCTGTATCCTGGTATCATTATCTGCTTCTTACTAATCCAGTTGTCACATTTTATGGTGTATTAAATTACCAGGCGGGAAGCCGCAGTGCAATTTTTGATATGATTAATTACATGGGAAATTATAAACAAAACTGGATTACGCAGCATTGGCTGCCCGTAAGTTTATTAGTACAGGCAGCCATCGTAGCATTTGAGTTATTATATGCCGTTCATATCTTATACAGTAAGCGAAAAGGCAACTATCGCGAAATCCGATTAAGATAAGAATCAGAAATACTTCTGAGCTGGTCAATTGTTTCTTTTAATATTGAAACAACTAAGTCCAGCTCTTTTTTTGTTGTGTTTCGTCCAAGTGTCAGACGAAGCGAAGCATGTGCAAGCTCATCAGGCAATCCGATTGCAGTCAGTACATGGGACGGCTCCGCAGATGAAGAGGCACAAGCAGAGCCAGATGATGCACAGATACCTTGCGCGTCAAGCATCATAAGAAGGGAGCTGCCCTCGACATATTCGAATGAAAAGTTTGCATTGCCGGGAAGACGATTTTGGTGACTGCCATTTAACTGACAAAATGGAATTTCATGCAGTACTCGTTGAATCAGATAATTGCGAAGGGCAATTTCGTGACGCATTGTGGCGCGCATCTGATTGAATGCGATTTTTGCTGCCACGCCAAAGCCTGCAATTGCCGGTACATTTTCTGTGCCTCCGCGAATGCCACTTTCCTGCCCTCCGCCAAATATAAGTGGTGTCAGTGTAACGCCATCGCGGATATACAAAAGACCGATGCCCTTTGGTCCATAAATTTTATGTGCACTGGCACTTAAAAGATCAACTCCAAGACGTTTTACGTCAATAGGAATTTGTCCGTATGCCTGAACAGCATCAGTGTGAAAAAGACAGCCCTCACAGCCGTTTGTATGAGCAATATAAGCTAAATCAGAAATTGGCTGTATCGTACCAATTTCATTATTTGCCATCATAATTGACACAAGAATCGTATCAGGGCGCATGGCCTTTAGAAGATTTTCAGGGTGAATGAAGCCGGCTGCATCAGGCATCAGATAAGTGACATCAAAGCCTTCATCTTCAAGGAAGGCGGTTGCATGCAAAATTGCATGATGTTCAATAGCAGAGACGATGATGTGATTTCCTTTACAGCGAAGCAGCCGTGCGCAACCAATAAGTGCCCAGCTGTCAGATTCAGAGCCGCCGGAAGTAAAGAATATGCGCTTTGGATCAGCATGGATCAGGGCGGCAGTATGTGCACGCGCGTCCAAAACGGCGCGTCGTGGTTCATCGGAAAAATCATACAGCGAAGAGGGATTTCCCCATTCACTTTTCATATAAGAGATCATAGTGTCGCAGACCTCTGGTAGAGGTGGGGTCGTTGCGGCATGATCAAGATAGATTTGGTTCATAAAAAAGGATCCTTTCTTTATGGAAGTTGCTGCCTTCTATTTTATCTTATGAAAAAACAACTGTAAAGTACCGGGATTGCGAAAAAAGGCAGTTGTCATATTCGTTTATTCGCGGTATAATTAAAAACAACTGTGTGCAGCTGTTATGAAAAAAATTTGCTGCCGCAATTTCATTTACTAAAAGGAGGCAATTATGGAATTAATTACAGTCCGCGAAATTTTTGCGCAGCCGGACGCGTATATGGATAAGGAAGTAACAGTAGGAGGATGGATTCGCAGTATCCGTGATTCCAAGACATTTGGATTTATCGTACTCAGCGATGGAACTAGCTTTGAGCCAATTCAGGTAGTATATCATGATACAATGGAGAATTTTGCAGAGATCTCAAAGTGCAATGTAGGTACAGCCCTGATTGTAAAGGGAACATTAGTTGCTACACCGCAGGCAAAGCAGCCATTCGAGATTCAGGCAGTGACTGTTACAGTTGAGGGTGCATCTACACCAGACTATCCGTTACAGAAGAAGCGTCACAGCATGGAATATCTGCGTACCATTTCCCATCTGCGTCCGCGTACAAACACCTTCCAGGCAGTTTTCCGTGTTCGTTCTTTGATCGCATTTGCTATTCATCAGTTCTTCCAGGAGAAGGGCTTTGTATATGTGCACACTCCATTGATCACTGGAAGTGACTGCGAGGGTGCAGGCGAGATGTTTCAGGTAACAACTATGGATTTAAACAACATCCCGAAGACAGAGGATGGAAAGGTTGACTACTCACAGGACTTCTTTGGAAAGCCAACTAACCTGACTGTAAGTGGACAGTTAAACGGTGAGACATATGCAATGGCATTTAGAAACATCTACACCTTTGGACCGACATTCCGTGCAGAAAACTCAAACACTACACGTCATGCAGCAGAGTTCTGGATGATCGAGCCTGAGATGGCATTTGCTGATTTAAATGATGATATGAAGTTAGCAGAGGAAATGTTAAAGTATGTAATTCGCTATGTATTAGAGAAGGCACCAAAGGAGATGGAGTTCTTCAATTCCTTCATCGACAAGGGATTATTAGATCGCTTAAATCACGTATTAAACTCTGAGTTTGGTCATGTCACCTACACAGAGGCAATCGAGATTTTAGAGAAGCACAATGATAAGTTTGATTATAAGGTAAGCTGGGGCTGTGATTTACAGACAGAGCATGAGCGTTATCTGACAGAGGAGATCTTCAAGCGTCCTGTATTTGTAACTGATTATCCGAAGGAAATCAAGGCATTCTACATGAAGCAAAATGAAGATGGAAAGACAGTTGCCGCAATGGACTGCCTCGTACCAGGTATCGGAGAAATCATCGGAGGAAGCCAGAGAGAGGACGACTATACAAAGCTGACAGAGCGTATGAAAGAACTTGGCTTAAACGAAGAAGATTATGGCTTCTATCTGGATTTAAGAAAGTACGGAAGTGCACGTCATGCAGGCTTTGGTCTGGGATTTGAGCGCTGCGTTATGTACCTGACAGGAATGGGCAACATCCGCGACGTAATCCCATTCCCAAGAACTGTAAATAACTGTGATATCTAATGTATATTTATAACAAGGACAACCTTGCTGGGCAGATGAGTATAGTTTATGGTGGCAACATCGTAATCTGAATTAGCGGTGAGACGACAAAACAATCGTCGAACCGCCTTCGTCGAACTTGCGGGTTGCATAAAACAAGAGAGGAGACCAAATGCGCTTTATACACATAGCAGACTTGCATCTGGGCAGCAGCCCTGAAGCAGAATTTCTCTGGGGAAAGAACCGTGCAGAAGAAATTTGGGACTCATTTGCTGCAGTGATAGATGCGTGTAATGAAAAGGAGATCGACCTGTTATTAATCGCAGGAGATCTCTTTGATCGACCTCCCGTCTGGGCAGATCTTGACCGGGCAGCAAAGCTGTTTGCCAGACTGACCGCCACAGAAGTTGTCATGATTGCCGGTGCATCTGACTATATCACAGAAGATAGTCCGTGGAAGACATATCCGTGGCAGTCATGGGTACATATGCTGTCTGATAAGCATTGCATGAATGTGCAGCTGGGAAACATAAATACATCTGTTCATGGATGCAGCTACTATGCTCCGACAGAAGGCAAGCCGTATCTGGAGGATGCAAGACCAGATAAAGAAAGTGAATATCAGATTTTGCTTGGCTATACAGGTGATGATAATCATATGCCGGCAGACCTTTCAGAGTTGTCTGAAAAAGGCTTTGACTATATTGCACTTGGCTACGAGCACAAGGCAAGCGTTATGCAAAGTATGCACATGGCTTATGCCGGATCACTTGAGCCTCTTAGCGTACAGGAAACAGGCAAACATGGATTTATTCTCGGAGAGATTAATGAGGATAGTACAACGATTAGGTTCGTACCGTTTGCCTGCCGCGAATACATCAATATTAAGGTGCGCCTGTCAAGTGATATTACAGAGGATGAGCTGGAAGAAAAGCTGACAGTTGCAATCAATCAGTATGGAAGAGATAACATCTTCACGATTAGTCTTGAAGGACGTTATCAGCCAAAAGAGCCATATGACAGAGCACGTCTTCTTGCGCTTGGCAATGTGGCAGATGTAAAGGATGGCACAATGCCAGACTATAATCTGGTGGCACTTTTAGATGAGCATAAGGATGATATGATCGGTATGTATCTGGAAGAGTTTTTAAAAGAACCGGCAGGAACGCGTGAGCAAAAAGCACTTTACTGCGGCTTGGAGGCACTTTTAAATGCCGTACAGAAGACACAGTAACAGACAGGGAAGTGGGGTAGCAAGTGAATATTCTAAAGCTGGAATTGACACATTTTGGAAAATTCCATTTAAAAACAATTACATTTACGTCCGGCCTGAATATTGTGTATGGCAAAAATGAGGCTGGAAAATCCACGATTCATGCATTTGTGCGCAGTATGCTGTTTGGCATCCCGGATACAGAGGAGGGAAATGAGCGTTACAGTCATTATCTTCCATGGGAGACACCGCATGATTTTTGTGGAAGAATGTGGATTAAAAAAGATGATAAAGTATACAGAATCGAGCGAAACTTTTTAAGACCGCAGCCAACGGTTCGTGTATTTGATGATGAGACAGGCGAGTCGCTTCAGCCGGCAAAGCAGCATTTAAGACAGATTTTGAGCGGTCTCACTGAGACAAGCTATCTTAATACTATCTGTATTGAGCAGCTAAAGAGTGCTACAGATCCTCAGCTTGCAAAGGAACTTGAGGATATGGCAGTCAATGCCAGTCGGAGCAAAAATCTGAACATCGACGTCAAGCAGGCAAAACAGGAGCTGTTATTAAAAAAGCAGAGTCTGCAGTCACAGATCGTAAATGATGTGGACAGCGTTCATCAAAAGAATCAAAAGATGGCAGATGAGTCAGGCAAGCGTCTGAGTCGCCTTCAGCGTTCACGTTATATTAGAGAAAAGCAAAGCAGTGATTTACAGACAAAAATCGAGACTGAGCGCCGTCAGGCAGAGGAAGAACTGATGGCATATGAGCGCGAGCGAAATGAGCTTCGCCGCCGCTATGAATCAGACAAAAAGGCAAGTGAAAATGCAGCTAATGCCAATATGACGGCAGCAGGCGGACATGGATGGCTTATATGGTTAGTGCTTGCTGTTCTTGCTGGTGCATTTTCCATCTATCGCTACAGCAGTGTCGGTATGACAAACAGAGGCGATTTCTGGATGATTACAATCGGGGCATGCGCAGCATTTGTATGTATTGTTTCCATGTTTTTATGTGCATGGAAGAGTAAGGACAACAAAAAGAATGCGTTTGCGGCCCAGAAGATATCAAAAGAACTAAAAGAAAAGCTTGAACAAAGCTTAAAAGAATTTGAGGAATGTAAAACAAAGATGCCGACGGATGCTGCCGACCGCTGCAAGCCACTTGAAGAGCAGTATGAAAAGGCACAGCGAGAGCTTTCTTATCTTGTGCATGAGCAAAAAGAAGAAGAAAAGATTTTGCTGTCACTTGAAGAAAACGATCAGAAGCTAAAGGGTGCTGCCGCAGAAAATGCCAGACTTGCAGAAGAAATTGAATCTGTCAATATGGCACTTAAGACAATGGATCACGTATCAGAACGTATCCGTGCCACCTTTGGAAATCTGTTAAACAGTGAGGCTTCTAAAATTTTGTTTGATATTACAGACGGAAAGTATGAGAAGGTTGTTATTGGACAGGATATGAAGGTGAGAGTGTATGCAGATGAGCGGGAGATTCAGTTAGAAAGTGTAAGCCGAGGAACAATCGAGCAGATTTACTTAAGCATCCGTGTTGCAGCTGCAAAGCTTTTGTGGCAGGACGAACCGATGCCATTTTTGTTTGATGATGTATTTGCGTACTATGATGATGAGCGCCTTGCCGCAGCAATCGATATGCTCAAAAAGTGCGGTCATCAGGTAATCATATTTAGCTGTCATTCAAGAGAAGACAGCTTATTAAGATAAGAGAACAAGAAGACAGGAGTGTATAAGCCGCAGATGCAGCAGGCAGGCGGCGGAATGAGAGGGAAACATGATTAGTGCAAATGGAGTAACATTACGTCTGGGCAAACGCGCCCTTTTCGAAGATGTAAATATCAAATTTACAGAAGGAAACTGTTATGGAATTATCGGTGCAAACGGTGCCGGAAAATCAACATTTTTAAAGATTTTGTCTGGTCAGCTTGAGCCGACAAATGGAAGCATCACAATGACACCGGGACAGCGTCTTTCCGTATTGGAGCAGGATCACTTTAAGTATGATGACTGTGTAGTACTAGATACTGTTATGATGGGAAATGCCCGTCTTTTTGAAATCATGAAGGAAAAGGATGCTATCTATGCAAAAGAGGATTTCTCTGATGAAGATGGTATTCGTGCAAGTGAGCTGGAGGCAGAATTTGCACAGATGAATGGATGGGAGGCAGATTCTGATGCTGCATCTTTGTTAAATGGTCTTGGTATTGAAACTGATCTTCATTATAAGAAGATGGGTGAGCTTGATGGTCCAGACAAGGTAAAGGTTCTTCTTGCAAGAGCTTTGTTTGGAAATCCAGATATTCTATTAATGGACGAGCCGACCAACCATTTGGACTTAGCAGCAATCGACTGGTTAGAGGAGTTTTTGATCAACTTTGAAAACACTGTCATTGTCGTTTCCCATGACCGTTATTTCTTAAATAAGGTATGTACACAGATCGCTGATATTGACTATGCAAAGATTCAGCTGTATTCTGGTAACTATGATTTCTGGTATGAGTCTTCTCAGCTTATGATTAAGCAGATGAAGGAAGCAAACCGCAAGAAGGAAGAAAAGATTAAGGAGTTACAGGAGTTCATCCAGCGTTTCTCCGCAAATGCATCTAAGAGTAAGCAGGCAACATCACGTAAGAGAGCACTTGAGAAGATCCAGCTTGACGATATGCGTCCATCTTCCAGAAAGTATCCATACATCGACTTTAGACCAGACCGTACTATCGGAAATGAGGTTCTGACAGTCGAGAATTTAAGTAAGACAATCGATGGTGTAAAGGTGCTTGACAATATCAGCTTTACACTGCGTCACGACGATAAGGTTGCATTTGTTGGTTCAAACGAGCTGGCAAAGACAACATTATTCCAGATCTTAATGGGTGAGATGGAGCCAGATTCAGGAAGCTTCAAGTGGGGTGTAACAACATCTCAGGCATACTTCCCGAAGGATAACTCCGCTGAGTTTGACAGCGATCTTGTGATCTATGACTGGCTGCAGCAGTACTCCCCTGTAAAGGATATCACTTATGTAAGAGGTTTCCTTGGACGTATGCTTTTTGCTGGTGATGACGGTGCGAAGAAGGTTCGCGTTTTATCAGGAGGAGAGAAGGTTCGCTGTATGCTCTCCAAGATGATGATTTCTGGTGCAAACGTATTAGTATTTGATGAGCCAACAAACCACTTAGACATGGAGTCTATCACAGCATTAAATAACGGTATGATGAAGTTCCCAGGTGTAATTTTGTTCTCCTCAAGAGACCATCAGATCGTTCAGACAACTGCAAACCGTATTATCGAGCTGCTTCCAGGCGGATTTATCGATAAGATTACCACATACGATGAGTATCTGGCAAGTGATGAGATGGCAATGAAGCGTCAGGTTTACACTGCAAATCTCGAGGATGATGTAGAACCGGATGGCGAAGAATAATCTTGTTACTAAAGAGAAAGGCGGTGAAGCATGAGTGCATTTGCATTAAAAATTATTGCAATGGTCACAATGTTTATCGATCATCTCTTTGCCTCCTGTATCGATCCATATGGTGTTGATGTATGGAACATTTCAAGGCATATCGTGCCAGGAACTGGAACTACACTTTACTGGATTGGCAGAATGATCGGACGCATTGCTTTTCCTATATTCTGCTTCCAGATAGTGGAGGGAGTGCGGTACACAAAAAACTGGAAGCGCTACATGGCGCGTCTGGCACTGCTTGCCTTAATTTCTGAGATTCCATTTGATCTGGCATTAAAAAATTTTCAGATTGATATGTCTTCACAAAATGTATTTCTTACGCTGCTGTTTGGCATGATGATTGTTACATTTATGAAGGTAGTTGATCAAGACTGGAAATATCTGGTGTGGCCAGTCCTTGTATTTGGATACGGTTACATGGCAAAATTCATCTTTCATACTGACTATGACTGGAGCGGAGTTGTGTGCATCGCTGTCATGGGTCTTATGAATGAGCCATGGGAGAAGGTTTTTAGGCCATACACACCGGCAGTCTCTCAGATGATTCACGTAGTATTTGCGGCACTTGGAATATTTGTACTTTATTATAAGAACAGCTTTGAAATATATGGATTTTTTGCACTGCTTCCAATCGCCCTTTATAATGGAAGAAAAGGCTATTCAAGCAAAAAGGTACAATATGCATTTTATTTTTTCTATCCTGTGCATCTGATAGTGCTGTTTGTGATCGCGTATACATTCAGGTAAGGAATAAAAAATAAACAAAGGTGGAAAAACGAATGAAAAGAATTGAAGATTATGTAATCAGTATTCCGGATTTTCCGGAGCCAGGTATCATTTTCCGTGACATAACTGGAATCCTTCGTGATGCTGACGGATTAAAGCTGTCCATAGACAAGATTCAGGAAATGTTAGAGGGTGTTGAGTTTGATGCAGTACTTGGCTTAGAGTCAAGAGGCTTTATCTTTGGTATGCCGATTGCCTACAATTTGCATAAAGCATTTATCCCAGTAAGAAAAAAGGGAAAGCTGCCAAGAGAGACTGTTTCTGCAAAGTACGATCTTGAATACGGCACAGCGGAGATTGAGATTCATAAGGAAGATCTTCGTCCAGGCATGAAAGTTGTCATCATCGACGATTTGATTGCAACAGGCGGAACAGTAGAGGCAGCTGTAAAGTTAGCAGAGAGCCTTGGTGCAGAAGTTGTAAAGATTGCATTTGTCATGGAGCTGGCTGGATTAAAGGGAAGAGAGCGCCTGGCAGGTTATGATGTAGAGTCCGTTATCACATACGAAGGAAAGTAAGGTAAAAACGATGCCAAGACAAGTAGATCTTGATATGATAGAATTGATCGACAATAAGCTGACAGTAGACGAATATCTAAAGCTTCGTGCGCTTGTCGGCTGGAAGAAATTATCACGTGAGCAGGCACAGAAGGCACTCGATAATAGTCTTCTTGTTGTCGGCGCCTATCTGGCAGGACAGCCAATTGGCATGGGACGTCTGGTAGGAGATGGTGCAGTCATCTGCTACGTGCAGGATCTTGTCATTCCGCCGCAGGCGCAAGGGTACGGAATCGGATCGCTTATTCTTTCAAGACTGACTAGGTACGTCGAAAGTCTTCGCCTTCCAGGTACAGAGATGATGTTTGATCTTATGTGTGCAAAAGGACGAGAGCGCTTCTACGAAGCACACGGCTTTTTGGCGCGCCCAACAGAAAAGTTAGGACCAGGAATGATCCAATATTTGAACGATAACAGGGGGTAAGACCCGAATGGTCGTAGAATTGCGAGAGCTGCGTAGCAGCGGAGCAATTCGTAGTTATCGTAAGATTAATAATATGTAATAGAATTTTCACTGCGGCTTCATTCTTGCGCGATATTGCGTAGGAGTGAGGCCGTATTCCTGTTTAAAGACCTTCATAAAGTTCTCTGAACAGCTGTAGCCAAGCTGCTCAGCAATAAGATTTACTGGTGTGTCCGCATATAAAAGGTAACTGACTGCCTTTTGCATGCGGATCTTTTTTTGCAGCTGTTTAAAGGTGAAGCCAGTATTCTCCAGAACAAAGTGAGAGCAGTAGGAAAGAGAATAGTTAAGCTGATCTGCCAGTCCGGCCAGTGACGCGCATGTGTAGTTTTGCAGCAGATAGCGTGCAATGACAGCCATATGAGTCTTCTTAGAAAAATCATGTGATCCAAGAATCGTCATCTCACCGTTTCGCATTAATTTATAAAAAAGCGTAAGCAGCAGATGAAAAAGCATTTTTTCACTGTAAAGATCAGCTTTCTGACATTCCTGTGTCATTGCATCAAGCAGTACCCAAGTATCAGGTTCTGCGCTGTCAGTATGGCTGATCAAGCAGTCAGTGCTTTCCTTAGCAAAGACAGACTGCAGAAAAAATTCGCAGAAAATATTGTTATCAAAAGAAAGCAGCTGCTCAAGAACATCAGGTGCGATCAGAAGCTGATACCAGATGCAGTCTTGATTTGGATGAACAAGATGAGCTGTGTCAGGCGGCAAAAAGGCAAAGGAGCCAGCGGGCAGAAAAAAAGAATGCCCCCCCAACTCAACAAGACAGCGTCCAGTTTTTATACAATTAAGCTCAAAAAAGGTATGATTGTGGCGGCCTTCTGCAGCAGAAGGATTCTTGATGATAGTGATCTGATGGTGGGCAGGAAATAAGATATCACAAGAATACATATGAACACCTCACAAATTTTTCTAATTTATCGTACAAAAGAGACAAAAAGCAAAAATAAGAAAACGATTGCGTTTCACATATTGTACTACAAAACAAAGAAGAAAACAAGTAAAATAATAAAAAATACCAGTATATACCTCAAAAAACACCAGTGCAAATTTAGATAGTCAGTATTATAATAAAAATAACATAAAGTTGTCTTTGAAAAAAAATAATATAACATAATATATCATTATTTTTTTAAGAAAAAGCGAAAACGTTACCGCAGACAACAGACAGAAAGGGGAAGAAAATGAATCAAAAAAAAGCAAAACAGCGCCAGGCTTATGATTATCTCTATTATGTAATTCGCGCTGCCGTTCTGCTGTCGGTTGTCTTTTTATTTATACCGAGTTTGAACCCAGCAAGAATTAGTGAAATGATCAATAAGAATCTGTCACTCTTTACGTCAGGTATTTCATATAGTACGTTGACAAATGGTTTTGGCCGTGCATTTAAGAAGGGATGGGTATCACAAGAAAGCTTCATGCTTGACTGTGCAGGCGCAATCGTTATGTGTGTCGGCATTGCATCAGGCGTAGCAGCAGCCTGTATGTCACTAGGAAATATACGCTTAAAGAAGCTTGGAAATATTTTTTCTTTGATAAGCGGTGTGGTGATGACAGCTGGTATCGTGATGATTTCTACTGCATACAAACAGATAAGCGCCAGTGAAAAGGTTGATAAAATCGAGCCTATGCTGCCAAAGAGCGTCACAATTATGACCGCATTTGCAGTCATTTTAATTGTTTCGTCTGTTGTAGCCATACTTCTTCTTAAAAAGCAAAAGAGCGAAAAGAAGTTTGAAATGGAGACAAAGTATGCTCTATTTTTGATGCTTATGCCATTTTTAGCACTTGTTGCAGTATTTTCATATTTGCCGCTTTGGGGCTAGAGATATGCATTCTTTGACTACAAAGCCGGCGATTCTCTGAGCATGGCAAACTTTGTTGGATTTAAGTGGTTCACAGAGCTTTTGAAAAATCCGGCAACGGTAAAGGATATTGGAAATGTAATGAAAAATACGCTTGGTATGAGCGGAATCGGAATTTTAACAAGCTGGATGCCAATGGCATTTGCAATATTCCTTTGTGAGATTAAAAACCTTAAGTTTAGACGTTTTGTTCAGACATTTACTACTGTTCCGAATTTTATCAGCTGGGTATTAGTATACTCAATTGCAACATGTATCTTCTCGACAGATGGATTTTTAAGCAGTATTCTTGTTAATCTTGGAATATGGAGTGAAGGACATAATCTTCTTATGAACGGCTCACATACATGGCTTAAGATGTGGCTTTGGGGAACCTGGAAGGGAATCGGATGGAGCGCAATCATCTACATAGCCGGTATCTCAGGTATTGACCAGCAGCTCTATGAGGCAGCAACAGTTGACGGCGCAGGACGCTTCCAGCGTATGTGGCACATCACCGTGCCAGGTCTTATTCCGACCTTTTGTGTATTGCTTTTGATGTCCATTGCAAACGTATTAAGCAATGGCATGGATCAGTATCTTGTATTCAAGAATGCGACGAATGCGACATCTATACGTGTTTTGGATCTGTATGTGTATGAGCTTGGTATTGGACAGGGTTCCATACCGCTGACCACCGTTGTCAGTATGCTCAAATCGGTTATCAGTGTTACGCTTTTGTTTTTAGCAAATGGTGCGTCTAAGCTGATCCGTGGTGAGAGTATCGTATAAGGAGGGGACAATGGCAAAGACAGCACAGGAAAAGGCCGATTTAAAGGCCGAGAAATTATATGAAAAAACACATAAAAATAGATACCGCACTAGTGTGGGAGATCAAATTTTTAATGTAATCAATTATGTTGTATACACGTTGTTTACGATTATATGTATCTTTCCATTCTACTATCTGTTTATCAATACGATCAGCGACAACGATCTTGTTGTAAAAGGACTGATCAATTTTATTCCAAGAGGCATTCATTTTGGAAATTATGCGGCACTTTTAAATGTAAGTGATTTGATGAGCTCCTTTATCGTATCAGTCACCAGAACTGTGTTTGGTACGGCGCTTATGGTTGCCGCATCAGCCTTCATAGGTTATCTTGTAACACAGCAGGAGATGTGGGGACGAAAAGTTTGGTACCGTTTTATCGTAATCACGATGTATTTCAATGCCGGATTAATTCCTTGGTTTTTGAATATGCAGATGCTTGGTCTGACAAATACCTACTGGGCTTACATAATCCCAGGTATTGTGGCACCATACAATATTATTCTTGTAAAAACCTACATCGAATCTATTCCGAACGAGCTTGAGGAAAGCGCAAAGATTGATGGCGCTTCTCATATCCGTATATTTGCACAGATTATATGGCCGCTCAGCAAGCCAATTTTAGCGACCATTGCGATCTTCGGTGCAGTTGGAAACTGGAACTCATTCACTGATTCTTTGATATTGATGTCATCAAAGCCAGAGCTTTACACACTACAGCATCGTCTCTATATTTATTTAAATCAGGCATCTAATTTAAGTGCATTGATGCAGTCAGGCGGTTCTGTCAGTGATTCAGCAGTAAAGTCAGCACTCAGCGGCAAGGTAATCAAGTACACAATCTCCATGGTAACGGTTATTCCGATTCTTGTTGTATATCCGTTCATGCAGCGTTACTTTGAAAAGGGAATTATGCTGGGAGCTGTCAAGGGATAATAAATGATGTTAACCGCAAGAGCGCGGAGCATATAAAAATTAGGAGGAAGAAAAATATGAAATTGAGAAAAGCGAGTGCACTGTTTATGGCGGCAGCTATGTCCGCATCAATGTTTGTTGTTCCTGCAGCAGCAGATGAGACTGAGGATCCTGCAAAGGCTATTCCGGAGGACGTGATTCCGGATGAGACTGTTACACTGAATGTATTTGACCAGCTGGCAAACTATTCAGGTGAGCAGATCGGTTGGTTTGGACAAGTTATGTTAGAAAAGTTTAATGTAAAATTAAATATCATTCCTGACAGTGATGGAACTTATGAGACACGTATGGAGTCAGGCGATCTTGGCGACCTTGTAATCTGGGGAAATGATGGTGATGAATATCTGCAGGCAGTAGATAAGGGTATGCTCTTTGACTGGAACGAGGATGATATTCTCAGTGAATATGGTCCATATATTGCAGAGCATATGCAGCCGGCACTTGAGAAGAATACAAAGATTTCCGGCGGAACAACATATGGAATCGGATTTGATATCGCAACAGATGCTAATCAGCGTCAGGATATCATGTATGAGTGGGATCTTCGCTGGGATCTTTATAAAGAGCTTGGCTATCCAGAAATTAAGAATCTTGATGACATGGTAGATGTTCTTGCACAGATGAAGGAACTTTGTCCGACAGATGATAATGGAAAGACCACCTACGGCGTATCATTATTTGCAGACTGGGATGGCGATATGGTTATGTTTGTAAAGTCAACTGCATCTGCATATTTTGGCTATGATGAGTTTGGAATTGGTCTTTATGATTCTGATAAGCAGGAGTATCATCCATGCTTAGAGGAGAATGGACCATACCTGACAGCACTGAAATTCTATAACACTCTGTACCAGAAGGGACTTTTAGATCCAGATTCCCAGACACAGGGATATGATGGCATGGTAGAGGATTATCAGAATGGTACTGCATTCTTAAACGTATTTAACTTCCTTGGATCTTCTCTGTATAATAGCGAAGCACATACAGCAGAGGGCAAGATGATGGCTCCGTGTCCGCCGTCAGAAGCAGAGCCAATCGCTTATGGCCAGAATATTTATGGCGGAAACAGACCGTGGACCATCGGTGCAAATACTGAGTATCCAGAGCTTTGTATGGCAATCATCAACTGGCTTGCAACACCAGAAGGACGTATGACACTTGAGTATGGTCCAAAGGATGTATGTTGGTATTATGATGAGGATGGAAATACATGCTTTACTGATCTTGGAAAGACTGCAAAGCTTGATGGAAAGACAGAAATGTCTGATGGTTACAGCGGTACCTTCGAAGATGGAAACTTCAAGATCAACAATACAACATGGGCACTTGATACAACAAATCTTGATTCAAAGGTTGGCGAGACTTATAACTACAAGAGATGGTCAAGCTTTAACTCTGCAGCAGGTTCTGAGATTGAGCAGGATTGGAGAGATCACAATAACTGCGAACTGTTTGATGATTACTTCAAGAATGTAAATCTTCACATTGCACCTGGTACCATGTATTCTGCAGGCGTAAGATCTGATGAGCTTCAGCTTGTATGGACACAGGTAACAACATGTATCAAAGAAGGTTCCTGGAAGGCAATCTACGCTTCCTCTGATGAAGAATTTGACAAGATCGTAGCTGATATGGTTGCACAGGCAAACGAGTATGGCTATGATCAGTGTGTAGAGTTCCAGCAGAACGAGGTAACACTTCGTGCAGCAGCAGAAGATGCAGCAAGAGCAGGAGAAGTTGTTGAGTAAAACAAAATAAAAATCATTTTTATTAAAAAGGGGGTCTGGCCATTTGGTCAGACCTCTTTTGGCAGATTAATTTAATTCTCCCATTCTTGTAATTCCTACATAGATATAACTAATCTTGTACCAGGTAGCAAAGTCTACCACGCCTGTTTGTGGCAGCCCGAAAATATTCTGAAAGGCACGAACTGCCTCCGCAGTCGCCTCATCATAGTAGCCAGTTGGCGTGAGGGGCGGAATAGTCGTGTAGACTTTCGAGATTTCAAGCAGTTGCTCCTGAAGCTGCTGAACTTTTGGACCAGAGCTGCCTACCGTCAGATCATAGCGCGGCCATGATGCCGGAATACCTGCGATCTGCTGTGCAGTATTAATATAGAGATCATCGCCATAATAATAACGAAGAATTTCGATAGGTGAATAACCCTGCTCGCCAAGCGATGCCGATCCCCACTGGCTCATCCAGTTAGGGCATGAAACACGCTTTCCGTCGCAGTACTGAGTTAAAATGGGCTGTCGCACATCAGGACGTGACAGATACTGGTCAAAAATCTCATCAACGATAATTGAAATAGAATCAAAGATATTGCGTCCATAAATCCACTTGTGGTCGTAGGCAGTTGATGATGTTATTGTAAAATCATAGCCCTGATTGCGGTACCATTCTGTATACACACGGTTGAGCGTGAAAGACATGATTGCCAGGATATTTGACACAAGAGCACTTTCAGGCCATGTTGCATAAATTTCACTGGAAGCTACATTTTTAATATAATCCCTGTAAGGCACGTAGTAATCTGGTGCCGTGCGGTCAGATGGTGTGCCGTCATGGACAACAATAGTTTCAGGAATAACGACACGGCTTAATACAACCTCACCTGACTCATAGGAGGGCTTCACCTCAGCCTCAGGATTTTTAGGGGGATAGGTGCCATAAAGTGTATGCTCAGGAATCTCAATTAAATTATTTAAACTAGATCCAATAGGGCGAAGACGTGCCATCTGGATAGCAGTCTGGTCAGGAAGCACCTCAGTACCGCGAATGGTAAGAGGTTCAAAGCCAGGCGCATTGATTGTGAGAATCAGTGCAGAGTAAGGACGTGGTTCATCAGGCTTTAGGCTGTAGTCAATAGGTGGTGTTGCGACAGATAAATCAGGTGTCTGACCGACAGAATTTGTTGAAAGCTCCTCCAAAATCGTGTCAGGGTCAGATTCGTCAGCGATGGAAACGCTGGCACCATCAATAGGATAATTATTTTGCGCAGAAAGAACAGTAGTCAAAAGAAAGCCGCTGTCAGGCGTGTCAGAAGAAAACGAGCGAAGAAGACTCATAAATTTAGAAATCCTTTCACATCAGCGTAAATCCCTATTAGTATATGCATAATTCTTCACAGGCATGAAAAAAGCCACGGGAAACCCCGCGGCTTTATATAACTTTATCCCTCAATCGGAACAATCTTACAGCAGTTAGGTGTATCAACATTAAGCGGACGGCCATTCATAACAAGAAGACCCTTCTCGTAATCAACAGTAAAGAAAGTAATTGAGTTAGAATTCTTGTTAATACTTGCAACATGCTTATTATCAGGGAAGACAGAAATGTGCTTCGGGAAATCACCGCTGATTGGAAGAACGCATTTCATATAAAGAAGGCCGTTCTCCGGATCACGCTCATACAGTGCAAAGCTGTTGTCTCCAGCATTAGAGCAAAACAGATACTTATCATCGCTTGTAAACTGCATTGCACATGCAGCAGACTGCTCGTCATATTTCTTTGGCAGTGTGGATACAAGCTGCTTAAACTGAAACTCAGGCTCATTTGGATGAGGAAGATAATTATAGACTGTTACATAATTTTTCAGCTCAGAGATCATGTACATATGACGGTCATCTTTTGAGAAGAGCATACGAAGCGGTGCAGAATTTAATTCACAGTGAATGATATCGGCAAGTGTAAGATGACCATTAGAGTGATCAAAACGATATGCCTTAATGTTATCAAGACCAGTATCTACCATGCAGAGGAACTTTTCATCCGGAGTAAACTGAACGCATGTGACATGTGGGCGGAAATTACGCTCACCGATTGTACCAGTACCGTGATCAAAGATTTCAGATGCAATGCTTCCAACAGAACCATCCTCATTGATATTAAGAATAGTCATCTTACCATCGTGATAACCAGCAGTAACTAAAAACTTTCCAGCCTTATCAACAGTCAGATAACAGGTACGCATACCGCGGATAGAAGCAGTATTTAAATATTCAAGATCACCATCAGGAAGGATCTTAAATGCGGCAACACCCTCATCAACAACAGAATACAAATATTTGTTATTGCGAGAAGCAACAAGATAAGAAGAATTGTTGACAGAAACTTCCTTTCGCTTTGTAAAGATGCCCTTTTCTACATCTACGTCCATAATGCTGATGCCTTTGCTGGAACCATAATAGGTGTAAGAGCCTACATATGCAACATATTTTTGTGCCATAAAAGTAAACCTCCTAGTTATATAAATGCCGCTGCATCTGCCTGATTTACACTCAAAAACGGCTGCAGACAGATTCATTCAAATCATGTGGCAGAGTCTGCTAAACTGCCCTATCTAAGCATACCACATTTTGGGAAAATATTCAAATAAAATTACTTGACAACATAAAAAAAATAGGTATAATTGTCTATTGTGAGTTTAGCAAAACTAAACCTGAGGTTTAATAATAGAATTGCAGAAATAATACAAAACATTTTGTTTAGCTTTACTTTGCTTTTACAAACCATGTTTTATTGTGTGTTTTTGCAGTCACATGGATGCAATATGGGAGGCAAATGTGGAAATCGGACAGAGGATAAAGCAGCTGAGAGTCATGAAGGGGTTGACGCAGGAAGAGCTGGCAGACCGCGCGGAGTTATCGAAGGGCTTTATATCACAGGTAGAGAGGGATCTGACCTCTCCATCGATTGCGACACTGATGGATATTTTGCAGTGTCTGGGCGTTTCTGTCAGCGAGTTTTTTACAGAAGAACCCGAAGAACAGATTGTATTTACAAAGGAAGATTACTTTATTAAGAAGGATGAAGAGAACGAAAATACGATTGAGTGGATCGTTCCAAATGCACAGAAAAATCAGATGGAGCCCATTCTTTTGAAATTAGAGCCGGGAGGATCAACAGATCCAGACAACCCACATGAGGGAGAAGAGTTTGGATATGTCTTAAATGGCGCTGTCACAATTCATCTGGGAAATAAGGTTTACCGGGCAAAAAAGGGAGAAACCTTTTACTATGTATCTGGTAAGCAGCATTACTTAACATCAAAGGTAGGCGCGACAGTACTTTGGATTAGTTCACCGCCGACGTTTTGATCAGGTATCAGAAAAAATGTGTGAAAGGCATGGTTTTATAGTACAATGAAAGAATCGCTGGTTAAATTGGAGGGTATCACAAAAAGCTATGATGGGCAGATGATACTAGATGATTTAAATCTTGATATTTATCAAAATTCATTTGTAACGCTGTTAGGACCAAGCGGCTGCGGAAAGACCACAACGCTTCGTATCATCGGCGGTTTTGAGACACCTGACAAGGGAAAGGTTATTTTTGACGGACAGGATATTACATCCCTTCCGCCTCATAAGAGAGCATTAAATACTGTATTCCAGAAATATGCACTCTTTCCTAATATGACAATAGAAGACAATATTGCATTTGGCTTAAAAATCAAGAAAAAGTCAAAGCAGTATATTAAAGATAAGATTGCATATGCATTAAAGCTTGTTAATCTGAAAGGTTACGAGAAGCGTATGCCAGATTCTCTTTCAGGAGGACAGCAGCAGCGTATTGCTATTGCACGTGCTATTGTAAACGAGCCTAAGGTGCTTCTTCTTGATGAGCCGCTTGGTGCACTTGACTTAAAACTTCGTCAGGACATGCAGTATGAGCTAATTCGCATGAAAAAAGAGCTTGGCATTACCTTTATCTATGTCACACACGACCAGGAAGAGGCGCTTACAATGTCCGACCATATCATTGTAATGAACCAGGGTTATATTCAGCAGCAGGGTTCCCCGGAAAAGATCTATAACGAGCCAGAGAATGCATTCGTTGCAGACTTTATTGGTGACAGCAACATCATCGGTGCAACCTTCATTCAAGATGAGCTTGTAGAGATTTTAGGAAGCCGTTTTGCCTGTGTAGATAAAGGTTTTGGAAGAAATAAGCCAGTCGATGTCGTGATTCGTCCAGAGGATGTAGATCTTTTGCCAGAGGGTCAGGGAAGTCTCGAGGGAGTAGTTACTCATATGATCTTTAAGGGTGTACATTACGAGATGGAGGTCATGGCCGGCGGTTTTGAGTGGCTTGTCCACAGCACCGACATGTTCCCGATTGGAACAAAGGTAAGCATCCATGTCGATCCGTTTGACATTCAGATTATGAACAAGCCGGAATCCGAGGATGAGGAGGCGATGGGGGTCCATGAATAAGAAAAAATTGTTATCTGGACCGTACTTTGTCTGGATGATTCTCTTTACTATAATACCGCTTTTAGTGATTGCCTGGTATGGCTTTACAGACCGCACAGGTGCCTTCACGCTTGCAAATGTAAGAGCCATAGCAAGTCCAGAGCATCTAAAGGCACTTGGACTATCACTTAGTCTATCAATTGCCTGTACGATTCTTTGTTTGCTGATTGCATATCCGCTTGCCATGATTTTAAAAAAAACAGGTATGGGCAAGAAAGGCTTTGTTGTATTTATATTTATCCTGCCGATGTGGATGAATTTTTTGCTTCGTACCTACGCATGGTTAAATCTTCTTGATGACGGCGGTATTTTATTTAATATCTGCAGAAACTTAGGTCTTCCGACATTTAGTGTGGTAGGAACAAACGCGGCAATCATTATGGGTATGATCTACAACTTCCTGCCATTTATGGTTCTTCCGCTGTTTAACGTTCTAACAAAAATTGATGAGAATGTATTAAATGCAGCAAGAGATCTCGGTGCAAACAGTGCGCAGGTATTTTTTAAAGTAACATTGCCGCTCAGCCTTCCAGGTATTATAAGCGGTGTTACAATGGTATTTGTTCCGTCACTGACCACATTTGCCATCTCAGATCTTCTTGGTGCGAGAAAGATTATGTTAATCGGCAACATTATCGAGCAGGAATTTTCCACAGCTGATAACTGGCATCTTGGCTCAGGACTTTCACTTGTCTTAATGGTATTTATCTTAATCAGCATGGCAGTACTTGAGCATTACGATAAAAACGGGGAGGGAACATCATTCTGATGAAAAAATTAAAATCTTTTTTTTCGGGCATGTACCTTACACTGATCTTTATCTTTTTGTATGCCCCGATTGTAACATTAATTATTTTTTCCTTCAATGAAGGAAAAGGAAGCCGTTGGAAAGGATTTTCCTTAAAGTGGTATGAGGATTTATTTGAGAGCAGAATGATTATGGAGGCTCTCAGCAATACATTAATTATAGCATTTGTGTCCGCGTTAGTTGCCACACTGGTAGGCACAATTACATGTATCGGTATCAATGCATTAAAAGGAAAGTTTAAGACAACTTATATGGCTATAAACAACATTCCGCTTATGAATTCCGATCTTGTAACAGGACTTTCATTGATGCTTGTATTTATTTCTGTTGGCTGGAAGTTTGGCTTTTCCACTATATTGGTGGCGCATATCACGTTCAATATTCCGTATGTGATCTTAAGCGTTATGCCTCGTCTTCGCCAGACAAATGTAAGTACTTACGAGGCAGCTATGGATTTAGGTGCAACGCCACTGTCTGCTTTTTTTAAGGTTGTGCTTCCAGATCTTGCACCGGGAATTACATCTGGATTTTTACTGGCATTTACGATGTCTTTAGACGATTTTATCATCACCTACTTCACCAGAGGCGCCGGCATCAATACGCTGTCAACATTAATATACAGTGAAGTAAGAAAGGGCATCAAGCCAACAATGAACGCACTGTCAACAGTGATGTTTGTTTCTGTACTGCTGTTGTTAGTTTTAATGAACACGCTTCCGGACATGCGCGATAAAAGAAAAAGAAAACAAGAGGAGAAAAGTTGACTATGAAAAGAAGAGTATGGGCAGCAGCATCTGCTGCAATGATGGCAACTACTGCATTTGGCGCACAGGCTGTATTGGCAGATAAGTATCCAAATGGCCAGGTAAAGGTATTTAACTGGGGCGAATATATTGACGAGGATCTGATTGACGAGTTCGAAGATGAGTATGGTATCGAAGTTATCTATGATACATTTGATACAAACGAGGCTATGTATCCGCGTGTAGAGGCAGATCCAAGTCTTTATGACGTTATCTGTCCATCTGACTATATGATCGAGAAGATGATCCAGAATGATGTTCTGCAGGAGATCGACTGGGATCAGATCACAAACAAGGAAAACATTGGAGAAGTTTACTTAAAGAGCTGCGAAGGCTTTGATCCAGGCAATAAATATTGTGTTCCATATACATTCGGAACAGTCGGCATTCTTTATAATAAGGAATTAGTAGATGAGGATGCTGTAATTGACAGCTGGGATGTACTTTGGGATGAGACATACAAGAACGATATCATCATGCAGGATTCTGTGCGTGATGCATTTATGATCTCCTTAAAGCGTCTTGGCTATTCATGCAACACAACAGATGAGGACGAGTTAAACGAGGCAATGGAGGAGTTAAAGATCCAGTCCAAGTTAAACAAGGCTTACACCATCGACGAAGTGCGTGATAAGATGATCAACGGTGCAGCAGCAATCGGCGTTATCTACTCAGGTGAATATCTGTACTGCCAGGAAGAGAACGAAGACCTTGAATATGTAATTCCAAAAGAAGGAACAAATATCTGGTATGATGGTTGGGTTATCACAAAGGGCTCCGAAAATGTAGAAAACGCGCATAAGTGGATTGATTTTCTGTGCAGTCAGGAAGCAGCTTATGATAACTTTGAGTATATCTACTACGGAACACCAAATATCGCAGCACAGGAGTTAATCGACGAAGATATCATAAACAATCCGGGCGTATTCCCAGATGAAGAAACCATTGAAAAGTGTGAGGTTTACAATTATCTGGGCGAAGAAGCTGAAGATATGTATTATGAGCTTTGGAAGAAGGTAAAATAAAATAGTTGCAAAAAATACAAACCTGTATTAGAATAATGGTGCTGATAAAAGCGTTAAATATTATTTCCAAGGAGGAAAAACAAATGGCATACAAGATTAGTGATGAGTGTATTATGTGTGGTACATGTGAGGGTGAGTGCCCAGTAGGTGCAATCGCAGAGGGCGAAGGCAAGTACGAGATCGACGCAGACGCATGCATCGAGTGCGGAAGCTGCGCAGCTGCATGTCCAGTAGGTGCAATCAGCGAATAATTTATTCACTGTAAGAAAAAGACTGTCCGAGAGGGCAGTCTTTTTTGCTTACGTTTTATGTTTTCTTTTCCATGGCAGCCGGCTCGCGGCAGCCTCCTTTTGTTCACGCGACTTTTTGCGGCGCATAAAAAGTGTTTCATCAAGCTTGCGAAAGCGCTCCTCTGCCTCATCATCCTGCAGCCGCATTCTATAATCCATCTCCTTGATAACCTTTGTGCTGACCTGTTCCGTGATTTTTTCTGCGATAACATTGTCAAGCTGCACACCTATCTTTTCGCAGATTGTATCTGCAAGCTGTGCATTAACATCAGCGGAGTGTCGGCACAGTGCCTCATCTAAAATACGGTTCATAACATCTTCAAATTCCTCCATGCGAAGCTTTCGTGCAAGCTCCGTCTGACTTGCAGAGACAGGAAGAATAGCCGGAAGCGTATCAGGCAGCTCACTGGCTCGTTTATTCATCTCATCAGATAATTTCACCAGATAATAAAATTCATCATCATCCAAAAGAGCCAGTCTTGGAACCACCAGCTTAATAGCCTTTAGCTGATAGCCCGCATCACGCAAAATCTTAATCCGCTGAAACATCAGAAGTTGCGCATTTGTGTAGCAGCGATAGCCCTGATCATTTCTCATGATAGGAAGACCAAGCTCCTCCTCCCAGTATCGAAGCACATGAGCCTCCATATTGAGCTGCTTGCAGGCATCCGAAATCAAAATGGGCTGTTCGTCAGCGGCCTGAATAGTTTCCTGCAATTGCTGTTCTGTTTTTTCCTCTCGATCCTGCATAAATTCCTTCCTTTCTAAAATGAAAGCTGTGTTCACATGAACATCAAAATATCCTATAGCGATACTATATCAGCTTTTATGGGCAGCGCGAAAAAATTCCTTCGTTTCATTTCCCCAAATTTTTCGAGGATTCTACATTGCTTTGCATACAAAAAGGGTGGTATCATTTCTTTATATAGAGAGAAAAGAAAGGAGAAAAAACAAATGAAACAGATATTTTCTTATCTGATTCCGTATCGGGCAAGAATGGCAGTAGGTTTTTCAATAAAGGTTGCTGCTACCATTGTTGAACTTTTGATTCCGTGGGCACTTTCCATCATGGTAGATAAGGTGATTCCGACTGAAAACATTGGCTTTGTATTTGCGTGGGGCGGTGTAATGATTTTATTTGCGCTTCTTGCGCTGCTTGGAAATATCGTGGCAAACCGCATGGCATCGCTTGTTGCCAGAAATACAACAGAAAGAATCCGTCTGCAGCTGTTTTCAAAGATCAGCTTTTTATCTGCCAGACAGCAGGAGCAGATAGGACAGGCATCACTAATTTCAAGATCAACATCAGATACTTACAACATTCATCAATTTATCGGTATGATGCAGCGCCTTGGCGTGCGTCAGCCTATCATGCTTATCGGAGGTCTTGCCGTCACGCTTTCAATGGATGCGCCGCTTACATGTATCATGCTGGCACTTCTTCCAGTCATGGCATTTCTTGTATATTTGTTTTCAAGTAAAGGTGTGCCAATGTACACAAAGGTGCAGGAGGCAGTAGATCGCTTTGTGCGTCTTGTAAGAGAGGACATTGCAGGTATTCGTGTCATCAAGGCACTGTCAAAGACAGACACAGAAAGAAGTAAATTTGCAAA
Organism: Anthropogastromicrobium aceti; assembly: GCF_020687335.1. NCBI lineage: Bacteria > Bacillati > Bacillota > Clostridia > Lachnospirales > Lachnospiraceae > Anthropogastromicrobium > Anthropogastromicrobium aceti. The sequence goes on along the minus strand of NZ_JAJEQN010000024.1, from coordinate 17,999 downwards.
AATAAATGAAGAAGTTGTAACGCGTGATCAGCATGCCGGAATGATCATGGGTGCAATGAACCCTGTCATGAGCATCATTTTAAATATAGGATTGGTGCTAGTTCTTTTCGTAGGTGCAAAGCGTGTCAATGAAGGATTAACAACACCAGGTGTCATCATGGCATTTATGTCATATGTGACAATTATTTTAAATTCAATTTTGTTTTTGTCACGAATTTTTGTAATGTATTCAAAGGCATCTGCATCCGCAAGACGTATCAGCGAGGTATTAAATCTGCCTGAGGATCTTATGGTAGAGCATCCTGTTGGAAATGTAGATTCAGTAGTAGAAAAGGCAGTGAATGAGGCAGAGGCAGCCGCTGCCAAAGAGACAGGTGCAGAGTTTGTCCTGCCGCAGATTATCTTCGATCATGTATCCTTTAGTTATGAGGATGGGGACGGTGAGGACTGTCTGCATGATGTAAGCTTTACAGTAAATAAAGGAGAAACGCTTGGTATTATAGGAGCCACCGGCTCAGGAAAGACAACTATTGTGAATCTTTTGATGCGCTACTATGATCCGGACGAAGGACACATCTATGTCAATGGCCGCGATGTGCGCACCTACACGTCAAAGGAACTCATGCCTCTTTTTGGTGCTGCCTTCCAAAATGATGTTATTTTCCATGATACAATCTATGAGAACATTCGCTTTGGACGTGATGTCTCAAAGAAAGAAGCAATGGCAGCAGCACAGGATGCGCAGGCTGTCGAGTTTATTGAGGAAAAGGGACTTGATACTATGCTTGCCATTAGGGGAATGGATCTTTCAGGCGGACAAAAGCAGCGTCTTTTAATTACAAGAGCGCTCGCAAAGCATCCGCAGATTCTTGTGCTTGACGATTCATCAAGTGCGCTCGATTATGCGACAGATGCACGTCTTCGCAGGGCAATTCAGGAAAATTATGGCGATCTTACATCCATTATTGTAGCGCAGAGAATCAGTTCAATTTACCGCGCCGATAAGATTATCGTTCTTGAAGATGGAGAAATGATCGGCTATGGAACACATAAAGAGCTGATGGAAAGCTGTGAGGTCTATAGGGAAATCAGCCAGTCACAGATGGGAGGTGGTATTGATGAAGCATAAGAATATGAAACAATATGAAGAAAAAAATGCTCCAAAGCTTAACCATGATATCACGCTGGAAGAGATCGAGGCCGCATGCCGCGCACATCAAAAGGAAAATGATAACCGCAACATGGCAGAGGAGTGCCGCGCTATTGCAAGAGAACAAAAAGAAAAAATGCAGGCACAGTTTACAAAAGGAAAGGGTGAAAAGCGTCATATCCTGCTTCGCCTTGGCCGTTATCTGTGGCAGTTTAAAGGTTGGTTGTTTCTTGCCATCTTGTTAAGTATAAGCTCAAATCTGCTGTCGCTAGCAGGTCCTATGTATTCTGGCTATGCCGTCGATGCGATGGTTGGCAAGGGACAGGTAAATATGGAGCGTGTAATTTACTGCTGTGAGATCATGATTGCGCTGTATTTAGTATCAGCAGCACTTGCCTATATCTTAAATCTTGTCATGCTTCAGATTACAAAGCGCATAGTCTCAACTATGCGAAGCAATATCTTCGACCGCCTGATGCGTCTTCCTGTCAGCTTCTTTGATACGCACGCGGCAGGCGATATTATAAGCCGTATCACCTATGATGTAGATACAATAAACACAAGCCTTTCAAATGATGTTGTGTCACTTGCTGCAAGCTTTATTACAGTAATAGGCTCGCTAGTTATGATGCTTTTAATTTCACCGCCGCTTGTATTGATTTTTGTCGTTACTGTACCGCTTACAATCTTCTTTATTAAAAAGCTTACAGGACTTACAAGACCTCTTTTTCGTGCCCGTTCAGGAAAGCTTGGCGAGTTAAACGGCTTTATAGAGGAGATGCTTGCAGGTCAGAAAAGCTTAAAGGCATATCATCAGGAAGTCAATACAATAGGCAAGTTTCAGGCAAAAAATGAGGAGGCTGTGGATGCTTATTACCGCGCCGATTACATGGGCAGCATGGTAGGACCGTCAGTAAACCTTGTCAACAATATTTCACTTGCACTAGTCACGATCTTTGGAGCGATTCGCTTCATATTTGGTCAGATGACACTTGGAAATATTTCCTCATTTGTTCTATATTCAAGAAAATTTTCTGGTCCAATCAACGAGTCTGCAAATATCATGAGCGAGCTGCAGTCAGCACTTGCCGCCGCAGAGCGCGTGTTTAGGCTGCTTGATGAGACAGAGGAGCCGGCTGACAGCACAGATGCGAAAGTACTAACCGACATTTACGGAGACGTAGAGCTGTCACATGTAAGCTTCGGCTACACAAAGGATCATACTATTATCCATGATCTGAGTTTACATGCAGAACCGGGCAAGCTTATTGCAATAGTCGGTCCTACAGGAGCAGGAAAGACAACCATCATAAATCTTTTGATGCGCTTTTACGATATCGACAGCGGAAAAATTACTATTGATGGAAACGACATTACAAAGGTTACAAGAGACAGTCTGCGCCGTGCATTTGCCATGGTACTGCAGGATACGTGGCTGTTTCACGGAACAATTTATGAAAATATCGCCTACGGCAAGCCAGATGCCACACTCGAAGATGTGCAGCGTGTCTGCAAGGCCGCCCGTATTCATAACTATATAATGCGTCTGCCAAAGCAGTACGACACAGTACTTACAGATGACGGAAGAAATATTTCTAAGGGACAAAAGCAGCTTCTAACTATCGCCAGAGCAATGCTTCTTGATGCACATATGCTGATACTCGATGAGGCTACATCAAATGTCGATACAAGAACAGAGCTTCAAATTCAGGAAGCCATGCTGGAGCTTATGAAAGACAAGACATGCTTTGTAATAGCACATCGCCTCTCGACAATTCAGAATGCAGACTGTATACTAGTTGTAAAAGAAGGCGAAGTAATCGAACAGGGAACACATGATGAACTTATGGAGAAACGCGGCTTCTATCGCTCACTGTATGATTCACAATTCGCAGGAAAACAGATTTAAGAAAGGAAGAAATTCATGAAAGATTTGTCAAAGACTGAACTTTTAATTATGAAATGTGTATGGGGTTCTGACCGTCCGGTGACAGCGACACAGATTCAGCAGATTCTGCTGGAAAAATATCAGACTGAACTTGACCGCAGATCACTCGGCACGCTTATGTACCGCCTTGATCAAAAGGGCTATGTCAACGTAGATGTCAGCACAAGAGTAAACCTCTATACAGCAAAGGTAAAGGAAGAGGAGGCGAGAAAAAAGAAGGGAAGAGAAATCTTAAAGCTCTGGTATAACGGCTCTCTTGATCAGCTTGTCTCAGATCTTTACAGTGCAGAGGATGAGGACGAAGAAGATAACTGATGAAAAAGAAAGGCAGGTGAAAACATATGGAAACATCAGAGTGGTCTAACTTTTTCTTTCAGTGGGCAGCAACATTATTTTGGATTTTCTTTCTGACTGGAATGACAGGAAGCATAATAGCAAATTTGTGGCGCTTTGCTAGAAAACGTCACTTTATAAACGATACGATCTTTATGAGGATGCTTCTTTGGCCTGTTTTGATCAGTTTCTTTGTCCCGGTGATTTTTCTGTACTGGCAGCAAAAAGAAGGCAGACATGCATTTCAATATGAAATGTTTCGTTCAGCAGGATTTGTGACGCTTATGCTTAGTGCTGTTATAATTATCTGGCTGGCAGGCGCTTTGCGAAGAACTGCTATTACAGTATGTCAGCTTAATAGCCTGTATCAGTTAAAAATAAACGCGAAGCGAGATCTTTTGTGGCAGGAGGATGAACAAAAAGAAACATATAAGCTTTGCACTAAAATGGGTATCTGCCGCCATGTTAATGTTTTTATAAGCAAAGAGATTGTGTCGCCAATGACAATGGGATTTTTAAATCCATGTATTTTTCTTCCGGCAGGTGAAATCGACAAAGAGACGCTTAGGTTAATTCTAGTGCATGAACTGACGCATATTCATCACAAAGATTTCTTAATGAAGCAGATGATGCTTGTGATTTCAAGTCTTTATTGGTTTTGTCCGGGCATAAATGAGCTTTTTGCAGAATTAAATGTATGTAATGAATATTATTGTGACCTTGACAGCATCAAACAGCTTGGCATAGAGCAACATGAATATTTTTCAAAGATTCGTGCCTTTGCAGCCGATCAGAAGCAGCGGCGTGCATATGCGTATTCAGCACTGTGCGAAAACAAAAACACGTTAAAAGCGCGTGAGCGTGCCGCTCAAAAGACGCAGCTTGCACAAAACAGTAAGATGTTTACAGCAACAGGACGTATAACAGCTGTAATTCTTGCAGGCATTATCTTATGTACAAGTGCCTATACAATCAGCTTTGCATCAATAGTCAGCTATGATGCCGCAATGAAATTTATTACATCAGAAGAAACGGAGTATCAGAAAAAGCAGACAGAGCTTGATGTATCTGACCTTTATTTTACTGGTGATGAGATTAAAATTGATGAGCTGCTATCAAAAAAATCAGCCCATAAATATGGTTCAGATGAACAAAAATGGACGCTGCAAAAAGATCAGGAAATTCAGTTTGGTCCGTTCTACAAAGAAAAAGGCGAGAGCATATGGGTTTATACATACGCGAACTATAAAGTAGAATATGGAATCATCCGTGACACGAAAAGACGCTGCCTGGAAGGAAAGAATGAAGGCCATAATTTTGATATAGAAGAGAGTGGGATGTATTATGTCTTTATCAGAAATTGGTCAGGAGAGCGGACAAAGGGTGGATCGCTGGTGGTACAGTGAGCTGCTTATTGCGAAGGGTACATAGAATGGATATACAGCTTGAGTGGGAAAAACAGACAAGAAAAAATGAAAAGATAAGAAGAAATTATAAAAAATAACAAGATTACTGCTTGACAGATTCGTAACATTATGTTAGTACTTGACTTCCGTTGTTTCTCTCAAAACCTAGTACTCAACTGTTAATCAGCATGTAAAAAGCCATACGCATGACGAGGATGCAGAGTCCAACGCCACGGTTGTCGGAGACCTTGAACGAGGCTGTTTTCTTTATCCAATTAACTCTCATACATCTGTAAATAATGCCCTTTTCTTTTTGTTCTGTCGTAAAATAGTACTCTATATGTTTCTCTTTTACAGAGTACTATGATCATACAACATGCAGAAAATTTTTTTGATAAAAATTTTTCTGATAGGGTATCAAATTTTCTAGCAAAATCAAGCTTTTTAGAGTATTTGGATCACACAGAATATATGTTTGTGAATCAAAACGTCGGAAATTTCATAGTACTACTACGGAAGACGGGAACGTTTCGAAAAGTGCTGCACCGAGCAATACGAAGAAATGTTGAATAGCCTTTTTGATTTGCTGTCTACACTGAATTAAACTGCTCCGACTATTTTATCAACGGAATGAACTTGCCGGTTTATGCGGTTTGTGTAGTGCATAGTGCACATAAATACGATATCACACTTGAATTAAAAATGACAAAAAAAACAAAAAAGAGCGCAATAAATGACTGCTTTGATAAAAAATACACAAAAAATAATATTGACAAGTATACAAACAAAGTGTACAATATATAGTATAAAAAATCGGAAGAATATAGAAAGGAGAATTTGATTTATGGCAAGAGAAAAACTATTTTATGGAGTGTTATGCGGAGCACTCATAGCGACTGTTTCTGTTAAGGCAGCATCTACATATTCATATGTAACTATTAGTAAAGGACAGTCGTCTGTACAGTCAGAAGCTGTAGGAGTATCAACTTCAGCAAAATACTTTGCATTGAACAAATCAACTTCATCAGGTGCTTTGGATGTTCGTGCATATGCATGTTGGGTAGGATGGCCGTATACATTGGAATATTCAGCGTCGTTACAGCCAGGGGATTCTGTCACGCATTACGAGCCACAGGATAAGAATTCTAGTTTTTATGTGAAACTTGTAGGAAATGGTTTGTGTGATGGAAGCGCATATGTAGAAGCTAAGTAGGAATATTAAACAGACTAAAAATAAGAGAGACAGTTTGACAGATGGTGTGAATTGTCTCTCTTATTGTAATATATAAAGGAGTATGTTTATATGAATAATATCGTAGCAAAGCATTTTTTTCGACAAAAAAGCATAATATTTATTACTGTTGCATTATTTTTAATATCACTAGGTTTCTGCATTTTTTTTTCGATTTTGGGAATGACAGCATTTGAAGTACTTCATACATTGTGTCGGTTTGAATTTTATACTTGCTTTGTCTGGGTGTGCATCACGTTTGGGTTTGTTTCAAGAGCGGTAAATGCGTCGGTTCGTGAAGTTTCAGATTCATATGCAGGTAAATATTATTCGTATGAGATGAGTGCATCGACTTTCCTATTGATTGTATATGTAGTTTGGAATGTATGTGTAGTGGGAATTTTGCTTTTTTGCTCCTTGAAAAATGATGGAACTTCATTTTTTTGTGCTTGGTTTTGGAAAAGCTACTTCATTAATGTAGTATTTCCACAGCTGATTTGCGCAGGACTTACGATTGCAGTAGTGATTTCTTCACGACAATATGCCGCGTTTTTTTGTTTGATTTTCTTTTTGTTTATGATTAGCCCATTTGCAGAGCAGATTGTGTGGGTATCTTCTACAGGATTAAAAATCGAAAAAATATGGGAAATAATAAGGCACCCGTTTTTGATTTTATACCAAAATGGAGAATGGGCACCTGATTCAATGTATGGTCTTCAGACGGAAACATTTCGCATTGAATTGCAAATATTTTGGCTAGTGTCAATTGTATTCATACTGCTCGCTCGTTTTACAAGGAAAAGTTTGTGGTATATAGGTTTGATATTTGCATGTAGCATGCTTGTGATATCCTTTATTCCATTTTCTGCATATCGGTTGAATGCAAATTGGAATGGTATTTTTTATGATAGAACAATTTATGCAGATTCAAACAATGAATCAGATAACGGAAACAAAACATGCGCTGATTCCTCTGATGTCAATTTTACAGTAACGGAATATCAGTTGGATGTGAAACTAAAGAGAGAAGTGTCAGTCGATTTGAATATGCGTATTTGTGCAGAGACTCCGATTGATAATTTCCTCTTTACTCTTTATAGAGGATATCGGGTTGATTCGGTATATGCTAATGATGAGTCTGTTTCAATTAGTTGGATACAAAATGGCGATGAACTTGTGCTGAATACAGAGAAGACTGTTTCAGAGTTAATAGTGTATATAAGCTATCATGGGCATAGCAGTAGATTTTATTCAAATTCAGAGGCATGTCTTTTGCCGGGATGGTTTGCATGGTATCCGATGCCGGGCAGACATGAGATTTTTACTTATGATGATAGCGGCGCATATGGGTATAATCCGTATAATCGAATTCGAGAGACAACGGTTTATTTGAAAGTGAATAAAGAAGCAGTTACAAATTTGAATAAAACGCGAGATGGCTATTATTCTGACAAAGCAGATAGTATTACACTTATGACAGGAAATCTTGTTTCAGTAGAGACACAGCAAAATGTCTCAGATAATATGCCAAGTTTGATTGATTATCTGCCTTTGAACCTTTATAAGGGGCAGACAGAGCAAAAATATATTGAGCAGGAAAATGAGAATATAAAACGAGAAATAGAGATATTTAAGCAGTATTTTCAAAATGAGCAGCTGGATTTTGGAGGAATGAAGATTATCTATTCGACAGAAGATTTGGGACGCAACTTTTCAAATAATAACATAGCCATTTTTGATGATTATATTCTATGCTCAGCTGGATATTTTTCTGCAAGAAATTTGTTTTATTACCTAGCACAGGAGAATGCTCATAGAACAAAATTGGCAGACGTGATACTAAATCATATTTCGCTATATCAAAATCCGTCAGATTCAGTGATTGATTTTTCAAATACACTTTCTATGTGGAAGAATATTCTGACACAGGAAGATGAGAGATTGTCTGTGGAATTAGAGACACTTGAATCAATATGTAATTCGTATATAAATCAGAAAAAAGAACTCGAATTGATGCAAATGCTTACAGGGTATGCAATAAATCAAAGTGCTTACCAAAATGATAGTGAGTTCATAGAATATTTGCAGAATGGAGTGTTAAATGGAAATTAGAGGATTAACAAAAAAATATGGCAAGAAAAGTGTAGTGGATGAGGTGGATTTGTCATTGGATTGTAAAACATATGCACTTCTTGGTCCGAATGGCGCAGGAAAAACAACGTTGATACGAATGTTAGCGGGAGTACTAAAACCCACTTCTGGAAGTATTTCGCAAGATTTAAATAAAGAAAGTATAGGATATGTGCCACAGCGTTTTGGCTGTTTTCCAGATGTTACGGTGTATGAGCAACTGCAATATTTTTGCTTTTTAAAGAATATTTCAGTTAGGGAAGAAAAAGAACAGATAAATTCGGTATTGAAATTGGTTCATCTTACTGATCAAAAAGAGATTCGGTGTAAAAAATTATCTGGAGGAATGATTCGAAGAGTGGGAATCGCGCAGGCACTGCTGGGTTCGCCCAGACTACTGCTGCTTGATGAGCCTACGGTTGGACTGGATTTGGAGGAGAGGCTTCGCTTCAATCAGGTGATTACTTCATTGCAAGGTAAAAGTACGATAATGATATCGACTCACCAGACGGAAGATATCCGAGATATCTGTTCTCAAATTATCATAATGAATAATGGACGTATCTTGGTTGATTCTGATAAAAACGACATTATTCGATATGCACAGGGAAAAGTATACTTGATTCCTGCGTCGAAAAATATTCAAAATGAGCATTGTTTTGTTATGAATGCAGAGACGAATGGTGCAGAAAGCTTAATAAGAGTCCTTTCAGATGTAAAACCAGATGAGGGAGTTTTGCAAAAAGCAACGCTAGAAGATGGATATTTTGCATATATTAAGAAGTTTTGAGAGGTAGAAATGAGAATTTATTTTTATTGGCATGCAAAGATCCTTCAAGTACGTAAATGGAAAATCTTTTATTTTGCAACAATGGCTTTTGTGTTGTTCGCGATTATCAGTTCAAAACTTCTTACTGGAGGAAATGCATCTGAAGAGCATTTACGAATGGCTTTTTTCATGATTCAATATGAGTCTGCGATTCTATCAGTACTGTTTTTTGCAACAGATTTTTTTGTGTATTTCCATTTAAGAGGGCGGGAAAGCAGTTTTGTGTATCGAAAGCGTTTGCTTATTGGATGGAATCTATTTTCTTTTGCATGGTATGTCATATTTTGTCTGCCAATGTGGCTTATTATACAGCAGGCAAATAATGAGTATGCGAATAGTATCGGTATTTTTTTGTTGGAAATGATAGAAATAAGATTACTGATGAGTGTGGTGATTGTAATAGGACACTCGGTGGAAACTGCATTAGCAGTAGGCATCTGCGTGATCTGTTTTTGTTTCCTATTTGGAAAAGTAATGCCAGCCTTCCTTAGCATTTTGTGTGCGGAAATACCGATTTTTCTTTCAGATCAATGGTATATTGGTCATGCACTGAAAAGCTGTTCATTAGCGATGATTGTATACATAGGGTGTCGATAAAACACAAAGAAAAATGGAATATATAAATTATATTAATAGTTTTTCTGGAAGGCTGACGCTGGAATCCCCCGATGTATTGAAAAAAGTGCAAAGAAACGTATTTGTATGCTTGTAAGATTTTAGGGGATATGATATTATACTTGACTTTCGTCGTTTCTCTCAAAACCTAGTACTCAACTGTTAATCAGCATGTAAAAAGCCATATGCATGACGAGGATGCAGGGTCCAACGCCACGGTTATCGGAGACCTTGAACGAGGCTGTTTTCTTTATCCAATTAACTCTCATACATCTGTAAATAGTGCCCTTTTCTTTTTGTTCTGTCGTAAAATAGTACTCTATATATTCCTCTTTTACAGAGTACTATGCAGTACTATGATAATACAACATGCAGAAAATTTTTTCAATAAAAAAGATTTTCTAAGAGGGCATCAAATTTTCTAGCAAAATCAAGCTTTTTAGAGTATTTGGATCACACAGAATATATGTTTGTGAATCGAAACGTCGGAAATTTCATAGTACTACGACGGAAGACGGGAGTGGGAAAAACAGACAAGAAAAAATGAAAAGATAAGAAGAAATTATAAAAAATAACAAGATTACTGCTTGACAGATTCGTAACATTATGTTAGCATAATAACAAGATGTTACGAATCTTTTTAAGCATACATGAGTTGTTTTTTACTTGCAATGTACAAGGCGCCAGAGGTAAGTAGTGGGGATCAAATTTAACTAAGGTACTTAAATAATTCTTAGTATACAGATTCAAGATAATACGCATTTGTGCTTGAAAGAGCAGAACTTACATTGATTTTATGTTGTCTAAAAGGAAGAAAGTTATTACAACTCTCCCTCCCGTGTTTTGTAGTGTAGTTGCTTGCAAACTATTTTACAGCATAACGGAGAGAGTTGAAATACTTTCATTACTATTTGTGCCGCCAGCTGAAGGCGGCGGAATGGAGGTTATTATGAAAAAAATTTTATCCCTTATTATTTCGCTTGCTATGTTTCTCTCATTGTCAATTACTACATTTGCCTCAGATGCGTTAGCGGTAGCTCAGCCTGAAAGCGTCTCTCAGGAAAATACATCTAATCCATTTATTTCTCCTGAAGCCTACATTAAATATTTAGAGTCATTTGGTAATGAATACAGTGAATTTTTATCTCAATTTAAAACACTCTCTCCTGAGAAACAACAGACGATTCTTGATGTTTTATCTAATGGAGGGACACTTGATGTAAAACTTTCTGAGCCAATCGTAACTACTCCATCTATAGCACGCACATCTCAATTGGGTGTTTATTATGATGCAGACTTCCAATTGTTTGGAATAACTTTCGTAACAATTAGATTAGAAGGTCGGTTTACACGTTCTGGTACAACTGTAAAAACTGTTGAATATAAAAATGCCTATATTGTGAAAAACTGGGTTCCACTTAGTGGCTTTGAGAGGACCTCTCTTGATGCCTATGTTAGTAATGGCAGATTCTATGCTTCAGCAGCATTTACAGCCTATGTTGGAGCAAAAATTGGAGATAATATTATAGGTGTAACCCCACGAACATTCTATATTTCTATGAGTTGCAATGGCGCTGGTGTTGGTACAGGAAATGCTTGGTGATCATATGAGGTTTATTAAAACAGCAGGCATAATCGTATTGATATTTGTAGTGATAGTTATACTTTTGAGTATTGTAATCTTAGCATTAACTCATAATTGACATACTCCTACGGTTAAAACTGGGGGATTAGTGTAAAAGTGCGGTTGCATGAGTACACTGTACTACAGAGATGATACATATATTTGTGAGAAAACAGAGGACGGGTCACTTGTGGTATAGTAAAAGGATGAAGCCAAATAGGTGCCTTAAGGAAAATGTAAGAAAAAATATATAAATGTTAATTGACAGATTCGTAACATTGCGTTAGTATAATAACAAGATGTTACGAATCTTTTTTTGATTATACATTGATTGTTTTCTACTTGCATATATAAAGGCGCCGAAGGTAAGTAGGGGGGATCAGTTGTGTAAAATATATCACAAAGGCGAAAGCCTAGAAGGAGGCTTCTATGAAAAAGAGAGGCTTAGCAGCTGCTTTGGCTATGCTGACAATGGCAACGACGGGAACTGCGTTTGCAGCAACAAATTTTTGGCAACCTGTGTATTATACAAATGTAGGGTATAATGCATCTACGGTTAATAAGGTTGCAAATGCGGATCATGCTTATATTGGAGTAACAGGAAGCAATCATAATGAACTTTCTACAAACTATTTAGTTACAAGAGCAGATAATGGAGTACAGATGACTCAGGGAGCTTTTGTTATTTCAAATGGAGATAGAAGTAGAAAATCAAATCCATATAAGTCAGGATATTATCAGTATTCAGGTAATTGCGTATTACGAATTAATGCAGCACAATCAGAAGCTAATTATACAGTTTGGGGAAAATGGAATCCGAACGGCTAAAAAATAAGCAAAGTATTAAGAGTATCACCCTAGAAGGTTTCTCTAGGGTGATATTTCGTAGGAGGAGTCCGATGAAAAATAAGAAAAAGAAAATTTTAACAATGGTAGTTGTATGCAGTTTGTTGGGAACATTGGGCGGATGTAGATTTAAAAGGAATGTTGATATTAGTATTCCAACGGAACCTGAAAAAACTCAATCAGAAATGAATCAGAACGATGAAGATATGAGTCAAGTTCAAAATGAAAGTGCGCAGACAAGTGCTGAGACATTGAGTGTTGTATATAAAAATATTGATCTGAATCTTTTTGCACAGGTATTTATGGAAACCTCAACAATAGAAGAAGCGGAAAAATATAAGCCGAAGCATTCACTTGGCGAATATTACTATGAAATAGGTGGAAAGACAATTGTATACACTGGTATAACATCAGGTATTATCAGCTATAATGACGTGACAGATGGTGCGGGAGATTGTTATGATGCTATTATAAATTCATTAGGATATCTTACAAATGGAATGGGAAATTCGTTTAGACAGTTATGTCCAAATGAAAGTTTAGATATATGTTCAAAAGAACAGGCAATAGAAGCTTGTAGTAAATACGCACAGGCATGTGGATATGGAAGTGATTGTGATATTACAGTATATGCTTTTACATTGGATGCAATAGAAAAGGTTAATGAAGTGTTTGCTGATAGTATCAGTGCGCCAGGTGAAGGGTTTGATATTGTGACAAAAGGTCAGGTGGAAGAACTACGAGATGAAGGAAAAGATGAAGAAGCAGAAAAAATGGATGATCAGTTACATAGTGCAACTGGGCGCGGATTGCCATGGAAAAAAGAGCATGAAGCCATGGTAGTGTATTATCGATCAAAATTAAATGGAATGTTGTTAGATTCACATGATGCAGGATTAGAAATTGTCTATGTTCCATATATAGATAAAATTGTATTAATAACAGGACATGTTCCTTGCCAACAAACTGCTGTATCAAAAATCAGTGAATTGATTAGCAAGGAAGCAGCGGTGTCTCAGGTAGCACAAACATTAGGAGTACGTACACAGGATGACATACAAATTGATGCGGTTTCGTTAGTGTATGCAATGCAATATGCAGGAACAGATCAGTTGTGTGCAATTCCTTCATGGAAAGTAGATTATGTATTGAAAAATGCAGATGAAAATACAAAAATCAGAGACTCTGGATCATTATGGATTGATGCAGTAAGTGGGTTTGTGGCTGATTATTGGAAACAAGATTAGAGTGAGGTAACGATATGTCAAATTGTTTTCGCATGGATTTGAAAAGAAGTATTTTCTGCAAAAAATTTTGCGCGGTTGTGCTTGGTGTGTTGATAGTATTGATTATTTCAACATGGGATGATTTAAAAATGTATACGAGATGGGGGGATGTTCCAGGATATAGCGGACCAGTTGATACACTAGCAAAAAGTTTAGCATTTGATAAATTTAAAATAGTAGTAGTGTTTTTGCTAGGCGGACTCTATACGGGAAGTTATTGTAGTGATATGCAAAGTCGATATATTCGGTCTATTTTTACAAGAACAACAATTACATCATATACATTAACGAGGTTTGCAGTTAACTGCTTGGCGATTATTTTAGGAATGTTAGTATCTTTTGGACTCTATAGTATTCTTTGTCTTTTCGGAGGGATGCCATTAGTAGGAAGTTATGTGGAAGGATTCTTTTACGGAGCCTTTGCAGTACGACATCCAGTTTTTTATCTAATTATGATGGCACTTCAGTTTGGTGTTATTACAGTGGCATGTAGTGGTATTGGTTTGTTGCTATCGGTATATCAGGCAAATTTGTTTGTGGCAGTAGGAACATGTGGACTGGTATTTTATGTGGCAGTCTCTTATATTCCGAGTAGAAGTATATTTAGTATACTCGGATTGATTTCTATGTCATCAACTTGGGGAAGTACAGTATCTCATAGAATTATGTTTTTATGGGGGATGCTGTATCCGCTGACCATATATGCTTTTTGTGCATTTTTCTTTGCGAGAAGACTAGAATGGAGGAAAAAACATGGGCTTATTTAAACGTTCAATGGCAGTTACTTCCATTAATTTTAATTGTTGGAGACGGGACTTTAGAGTAAAATTTATTCTTTTATTTACTGCACTTATTGTTTTTAATACATTGAAACCTGTTTTGCAGTACGGACTAGATAATGGTGTAGTATCTACACCACTTCTTCTTCCGTTACTATTTGGAAGTACGGAGATTTCAATAGGAACACCGAAAATGTACTTTCATATTGGGCTTATTTTGTTACTCTGTGATGCACCATTTTATTATCCGATTACACCATATGCAATCATGAGGAGCAAACGCTCTGGTTGGTGCATTGGTACTTGTCTGTACATAGCAGCAGTTTCACTTGTTTACATCGCATTTATTACAGTTTGCGCAGCACTGGTAGCCGTTCCAATTCTTTCCTTGAGGGACAGTTGGGATGGAGCAGCAGCGGATCTTATTTATGGAACCTCACAGATGAGTAAAGAGCAATTAGCTCAATTATATCCAACGGTTATTCCAATTATAGTTGTAAAATATCTATATCCAAGTGGAGCAACACTTTATACGTTTCTGACGGCATGGGCTTCCTTTACACTGCTTGGTATGATTTTGTATTTGGTTAGCTTGATCAGCAAAAATATATTGTGGGGATTGGCTGTGACAGGAATCATTGTTTTTCTTGATCCGATATTGATGTGGCTTGCATGGCCTAAAAATTATTGGCTGCAATATTTTTCGCCTGTCTGCTGGACAAGTGTAGAGTCACTAGATTCTGTACAGGCACATCGGGCACTCACGATTCCAGCAGTTTCAGCTCTGTATGTAATTTTGTTGTTGGCATCTTTTGTGGCAATCTATTACCAGAGCAAACGAATCATGATCACAGATTTGCAGGGAAACAATGAACAATAATGAGTGATCA
Source organism: Anthropogastromicrobium aceti (assembly GCF_020687335.1). NCBI lineage: Bacteria > Bacillati > Bacillota > Clostridia > Lachnospirales > Lachnospiraceae > Anthropogastromicrobium > Anthropogastromicrobium aceti. The sequence goes on along the minus strand of NZ_JAJEQN010000024.1, from coordinate 2,932 downwards.
AAAAGAGAAAGTGAGGACGTAGAATGATCGAAATAAAAGATTTGACAAAGAGCTTTGATGGTGTGGAAGTTTTATCTCATATTAGCATGACGCTGGAAAAAGGAAAAATTTATGGCCTTGTTGGACGAAATGGATCAGGAAAAACGATGCTGATGAAGCATATTTTGGGTTTCGTTTCGCCCACATCGGGAACCATCACAATTGATGGTAAAGTACTTGGAAAAGATATTGATGCGCCAGATAATATTGGAGCCATTATTGAAAATCCAGGATTTTTGCCTGGCTATTCCGGTTTTCGCAATTTAAAAATGCTTGCATCAATTCGTCATAAGATTTCCGATGAAGATATTAAAAATGCGATTCGTCTTGTTGGACTTGACCCAGAGAGTAAGAAGCATGTAGGAAAATATTCGCTCGGTATGCGTCAGCGCCTTGGACTAGCGCAGGCACTAATGGAGCACCCAGATATTCTTCTTTTGGACGAGCCATTGTCAGGCTTAGATAACGATGGCGTGCAGGAAATGTACCAGATTCTTCTAAAGCAAAGAGAAGAGGGAAAGCTAATCGTTGTCGCCAGCCACAGCAGCGAGGACATCCGTGTCCTTTGCAATGAGATTTTCCATTTTGACAAGGGAAAGATGATCGATCACCAGATCGCAGAAAAGTAGTTCAAAGTAGATTGAAGCTTGTTTGAAGTGATATTGAAGTTGACTTTGAAGTGACTTTGAAGTAAAATTGAAATGACATTGAAGTTTTAAAACAAGCTTGATGCTATTTTGGAGGTGAACGCATGTATTTGGAAGAGCTTATTGGAAACGTACAGCTAGAAAATGATAAATTTGAATGTAAAAGCAGACTAAATAGAGAAGATGTAGTAGGATGGCTGAAAAGTATTGCAGGTTTTGCGAATGCACTAGGTGGAGAATTTTATATTGGCGTAGAGGATAAGACTAATAAATTGATTGGATTTAGCCGCACTGAGGCTGACAATGAGCGTAATTATTTCAATAATCAGGTGAATGAACATCTGTCACCTAGACCGCAGATGAAGATTTCCTTCCTTTCGTATGAAGTAAAAGGAAATGAGCGCTTTGTGATTCGGGTAAATATTCCAGAGTCAGTTGTAAAGCCAGTCATATTAAAATATAAAAATATTCCATCTATTTTCATGCGAAGGGATGGCTTTACAAATGGTGCAACCTACGAGGAAATTATAGAGATGAGTGTGAAAAGCAAAAATACACAATACGATGTTTTAGCATCTGATGAGAAATATGAGGCAGATAAGTTTCACATTTTGCATGAGTTTTATTCCGAGCATAATAATGGAAAGGAAATTGCCGAAAAGGCACTTCGCTCTATGGGCTTTTATGATGAGAATGGTTTTTTAGCAAATGGCGCTGTACTGTTTCAAGATGGATATGATGGAAGAAAAACACAAGTACAGTGTTCTGTTTTTTCAGGATTTACAAAAGGCAGTGAGCGGATTGTAACCATTAACCGTTTTCAGGGAGATCTTATTTCTTCAATTAAATATATGACAGAATTTGTTTTACAGCGAATGAATCATTCAGTGATAAAACAAAAGGATGGCAGAAAAAATATTGATGCATATCCACAGAGGGCATTGTTTGAGGGAATTATCAATGCTGTAGCTCACCGTGATTATTTTCTTGATGGGACTCAGATTCAAGTAGATTTGTTTAGGGATCGTTTGGAAATTTCGTCTCCAGGAGGTTTTTACAGGGGAGAAAAGCTAGGAAAAACATACGATTTATCTGGAATTATTTCAAAGAGAAGAAACGAACTAATTTGTTCTGTGTTAGTGTCCTGCAATGTGATGGAAGCAGCAGGAACAGGATTTGATAAGATTGTGGAGGATTATAAAGATGCAGACGAGAAGCATCGGCCGTTTATTTCTTCAGCATCTGATCATTTTACACTAGTGCTGCCAGACTTAACATATGTTGATGGCATAGAGGAAAGCGCAATTCCAACTATTGAATTTGCACCAGTTCCAGAAGGCACAGATTTTGACGAGAAGGTGTTGTCATTTTGCTATTATCGCGCACGCAAGGTTTCGGAGATAGCAGCTTATCTCGGTGTGAGAGATTCTTCATATCTGCGAAAAAAGGTTCTGGAAAATCTTGTGCAAAATGGATATCTGGAGAAAAATAAGGTGTCGAGGGCAATGTATTACAAGACAAAGCATGAGTCTGTATATGTAAGATGAAAAATCATCACTTTGTTACAGTTTACGGCTTTTGTAGACTAGCTATGTGAACTGTAATACCACTTCACAGTTTTATTAAACTAAAGTGAAAAAGTGCTTGACAACTAAAACGTTGAATAATATAATAAAAAACAGCTAGATAACAAAAAAATAAAAGCAAAGGATAATCAATGGTGATTACACAAGACCTTGATTTCCTTTGCTCTTTTTTGTAATTAGGCAGTAAAGGGCAGCCCTTGGGCAGCGAAAGGAGCAGATTATGAGAAAAAACAAAGCACTTGCATTGGCGCTTGCAGCGGCGATGACAGCATCGATGACACCGATCACGGCAATGGCTGATGAGACAGAGGGGTTAACTTCCTATTATACTTATCAGACTGCTGTGAATGAGATGGAGACATTCTGCGTACAGAATGCGCAGAACGCAAAGGAATTGCAGGTTCTCACAAACTGTATCGATGGACTTCTTTCCATGAATACAAAGGGCGAGCTGATTCCTGACTTTTGTAAATGATTATAGCAAGATTTACAGTCTGTACGGTATCGTAAGCGGTTATCGTTATTTGACATACTCCCACGGTTAAAACCGTGGGATTCCTTAGATTCTTGTAGCGTCATCCAGCCCTATAGACTGAAATATAGCCACAGTATTCAGGATTTATGCTGATGGGATTTCATACGTCGTGTACTACTTTCTCA
>NZ_JAJEQN010000023.1:0-63203 GCF_020687335.1 Anthropogastromicrobium aceti | reverse complement strand
AACTGTCCACGTTATAGGCATACCATCGAAGCAATCTATGATTGGAGATAAATATACTTTTCCTTCTCCAATTTTAAACTCAGTGATGTCTGTTAACCATTTTTTGTTTGGTTTATCCGCATGAAAATCTCTTTGTATTTCGTTTGGCACAGCCGGTGAGATTTCTCCTAAATAAGAGCTATATTTTTTCTGACGGATTATTCGAACAATCAAGTTTTCTTCTTTCATGATACTCCGAACGATCTTCTCAGAGATTATAATGCCTTCTCGTTTTAAAAGCAAATGAATGCGGCGGTATCCATATCTTTTGTGGTTTTCGAAAAAAAGGATTTTTATTCGCTCTTTTATTTTTGCGATTTTATTTTCCTTTTTTATCTGCTTTTGCTGATAGCAATAGCTACTTTTGGCCATGTCAAATACCTCCAGTATACTTTTTACTGGATATTTATCTCGTAGGGCCATAATCACCATGGCCTTTTCCTGATTGGAAAACTCTTTTAGATTATCGCCCATTTCTTTTTTTAATATTTCTGCTGCTTTTTCATATACATCCTTTTCCAGATGTGCTCGATAAAGCTCCGCCTGTGTTTTTTTTAGCTCTTGCTCTACCAATCTTTTTTCTTCTTTTAATCGATTTATTTCATTGATGTAGTACTCTTTAGAATTCAGTTTTTGCTGCTTCAAAATACAGTTTCCTTTCCCAATGTATTGTACTTTCCACTCGTATAATGTAGCACGACTGATTCCATATTTTTCAGCTATATCAGCTGTAGAACTGTTGCTTTCACATAAATCTATGACTGCCGCTTGTTTTATTTCTTCTGGATAATCTACTTTCCATTTTCTCTGTACTGGTTTACTTACTTTATCCGGAACTGTTTCTCTAAGCCAGCGAAGAATCCCTGTTGCGCTACCATAACCTAATTCTCTCACAGTTTTCTTCATATTGCAACCATTTTTGAAATACAAGTCGATTGCCTGTTGTTTTTCTTCGGTGCTATACTTGTTCATTTCTTCCTCCTAACATCTTTCGACATTAGGTCCAAAAATTGTCCGCACCCCATACGACCATTCTAGGCTTGGTACCTGTCACCATGGTCTTACACCAAATGATCCTCATTAACCAGAAGAATATCGGCACTTTCCTTTGCAATATCCAGCATACGCTGCGTAAAGCCACTTTTACTAAATACGCCATAGATAACCTCATACCCCGGAAAAGCCTTGCGAATTTCTGTAGCATTATTAACTTTTTCTTTTAATGCGAAATACACTTGCGCATCTACCGGTTTCGCATGGTATTTGCACTCTCCAGCAAATACTCGCTTGTTTTGATGATCTACGGACACTACATCAATTTCCGTATCACCATCAAAATCATTCAACCAATAGGAGCCGCTACGGGATGGTGTAAAAGTAATCTCCTCATTCCTGCACAGCTCCACAAAAATAGTCTTGCAGATGTCCTCATAAACAAATGCTACAAATTTCTCCCGAAAATCCTTATGCATCTCATCCAGTACAATCTGCATATTGTCCAATTCTAGCTCTCCTTTGTAGGGATAAACATAACGGAACCAGAAACGGATAAAATTATCTGCAATGAAATACAATCCTTTGCGAGATTTTTCCGGATTCTTTTTTGTTATCGGCGTTCGCTTCTCTATAAAGCCCAAATCTAAAAGTGTAGACAGATATGGCGTCAGCGAAGATGTTTCTTGCCCAAGTATGCCGGCAATCTTGCCAAGTTTATGATTTCCATCCGCAATTGTCTTAATGATTGAAAAGTAGTTAACTGCTGTCACTGACTCGCTTTTCAACAAGAAATTAGGTTCCTCGTATAAGAAACCACTTTTGGACAAAACAGTATCTTTGAGCTGTTCTTCCAAAGGACGTCCATCTTCAAAAAACTCCAGATATTTCGGAATGCCGCCTGTTACGGCATACTGTTCTACAGCCTGATCAAAAGGCATCTTCTGAACAGCATATATATCCGTAAACGGCAATGGTGCCAAGCGCATCTGTGCTGTCCTGCGACCATACAAAGGACTGTCATAAGACAGAGCATGTTTCTGCATCATGCTGATGAAAGAACCTGACAGGATCAACATCACATTACTGTCTTTCAAAATCTCATCCCAAACATTTTGCAAGATAGATGGAAAAGCCGAATTGGTTTTTACAAGATACGGAAACTCATCAATGACAAGTACCTTCTTTTCTTCTGGCTTATAGTCAGCAATCACCTGAAACAAATCCACCCAATCTGTAAATACTGCTTTTTGCAGTAATGTATTTTTCGTTGTACGAGCCACAACACCCGCCAGTCGCTTCATGCTCTGGCTTTCCAATTCCTCCGTGGCAAGAAAATAGAATGCAGTTTTCTCCTTCAAGAATTCTTTAATAAGCGTTGTCTTTCCAACCCTACGGCGGCCATAGATAACCACAAAGCTGCTATCACGGTTATATTCTGCATCCAACTTACTCAGCTCGCTTTTTCTGCCTATGAATCTCATACGTAGACCCTCCTTATAATAAATCGAATTATGATAAATTATTTTATGATAATTTTATTTATATTATACATCTACTAGGCAGAAAGTCAACATTCTTTATTGTATGTTCAATTGTACGAGTACCTGGCACTGCGTCTTACATAATTAAATATTATGATTTTTGGGGGACACATATTAAACCAGCAGGGACACTTTAAAAGCCAACGTTCCTGTCACCATGGCTTATAACTCCCTCAAAAAACGCAAGCACCCCATCCTCAACTGCCAGCTGCTCTAACTCCTCTTTTGGCATGTCATAATAATATTTTCCTGTTTTCAGATCTAATGAAATACAGTCCAGTGGAAATCCTGCTTTCCTGATTTTACTATGAGGTGTATCTGTCAGAAGAAATGGTTCGCTTGCAATTGAAGGATCCATAGTTTCAAAAATCTGTGTTTCATCCAGTACAAGACAGATTGCATTTTGGTAATATGCGGTAAGATTCCCGTACTGTTTTGCCAATCCTGTATAATATGCAATCATTTCATCATCTGACAGACAGCGTCCATTTACATTGCGAACATGAACTCCAGGCTGAATTTCATCTGGAACCTCATCAAAATACAGGCCAGAATCGCAGGAAAACACTGGCATTTTAAATACCTGATAATACGCCATTGCTTTCTGTCTCGCATTTTCTAGCGGCGTATTTCCAGTTTCTGGCACGCTTGGAGCCGTGTATCCTTCCTTTTTCAGATCTTCTAGTCCAATAAGATTAATTCCAAGTGGCTTTAATCGAATTTTCATCACGTTCAGTTTTGCCTGGTTCCCCGTTCCAAATAGTAACTTCATATTTATTCTCCTCTATACTTTGGCAAGATCATAAGCTAATCTAGCATATTGATTAAAAAAAGACCCAGAAGGTAAAACCTTCTGAGTCTTTGAGTTCTTGATTGTATGAGATAAAATCTCGTAATTATCTCTTGGAGAACTGCGGAGCGCGACGAGCTGCCTTTAAACCTGGTTTCTTTCTTTCCTTCATTCTTGGATCTCTTGTTAAGAAACCTGCCTTCTTCAGAACTGGACGATACTCAGCGTCTGCCTGCAGAAGTGCACGGGAGATACCATGACGGATTGCACCAGCCTGACCTGTTGTTCCACCACCATGAACGTTAACTAAAACGTCAAACTTGTCAGCAGTCTCAGTTGCTGCAAGCGGCTGACGTACAACCATCTTTAAGGTCTCAAGACCAAAGTAGTTGTCAATATCTCTCTTATTGATGGTGATATTACCAGTACCTGGTACTAAATATACTCTGGCAATACTGCTCTTTCTTCTACCTGTTCCATAAAACTTTGTCTTAGCCACTGTGATTTCCTCCTTACACTACCTATTAGAATGTCAATACTTCTGGCTTCTGTGCTGCGTGCGGATGCTCTGCTCCTGCATATACGTGAAGCTTTGTGTACATCTCTCTGCCCAACGGTCCCTTTGGAAGCATACCTGCTACTGCAAGCTCAACAACCTTCTCTGGCTTCTTCTCGATCATTTCCTTTAAAGTAGCGGTCTTGAAACCACCAACATATGCGGAATGAGTGTGATACAGCTTCTGCTCCATCTTCTTTCCGCTAACTACAATCTTCTCAGCATTGATAACGATTACATAATCACCTGTATCAACGAAAGGTGTGAACTCTGGCTTGTTCTTTCCTCTTAATACCTTAGCAACCTCGGATGCAAGACGACCTAATGTCTGTCCTTCAGCATCTACAACATACCACTTCTTCTCAACTTTTGCAGGATTTGCCATGTAAGTCTTCATTGGTTTCCCTCCTAAATAAATATATCCATTTAACTATACTACATTTATTGTAAGCAGTCTGTCTTTACCGGGGCTTGGCTTAGCCAGACACATACACGCTATCAACTGTGTCTAAACTATATTTAAACACAGCTTCCTTATTATATTACACTCTGCCGTGTGTGTCAACTGCTTTTCTTGAATTTTTCAAAAAAAATAAGGTTTTCCGTTACAGTTCACGGGACTATGTTACAAAAGACTTCGGTGCAATGGTTTCGTCGCCGGACCAAACTCCGCAGGCTCCTGTTATGCTCATTATTATTATACATTACATTGAAAGACCTGCTCCAAGTGTCCGGCTCGTGAAATCCATTCACCTTCGAGCTATACTGCAAATATTGTCGTATCCGTGAACTGTAGCAGTTCTCCCCTCAAATCGTTACTGATTGCCCAGCAGAGCTTTGAGGTAGCGAAACCAAACTCGATAAAAAGTTCGATTCATATGAATGCCATCATCAAGATAATTTTTCTGGCGCACAATCCAAGTGCTGTCCACATATGTAGCATCATTTTCCTGGCAGATGCTTCTGAGTTCCTGATCAAACTGTGGTGCCCGCACTAAATCTGCTCGCACCTGTCCAAGCGCATCTGATGGAGACAACAGGCTGCTGACGATAATCTTTACACCTGGTATGGATGCCTTTAGCTGCTGAAGCATCGTTACATAATCTCTCCTGTAATCCGCAATCTCAGTGTAATGATTACAGTCATTTAATCCAGTAAAAATTACAACCTGTTTCGGCAGCGTAGCCGCCACCTCTGGTATCTTTGTAATCAGCACATCAATCGTTGCGCTTCGCTGATACACTATATTCGTCATATCTAAGAAACCGTATTCACCGATTGCCTGTGTCATTGAATCACCAAAAAAGATCGTATTGGCAAAAAGAGTACGCACCGCGACCTGTTCCTCATCAGTAAGATTCGTTACGGTGTCTGCATCAAGCTCTTCGTTCCACTGTGCAATCATTGCATCAAGTGAGGTGCCACTCTCCTGTCCATTTTCTATCTGAGCCTGTTCTTGGTTCTGGTCTTGTACTTGACTTTCATTCTGTACCAAATCTTGTGTTTCTGCCTGTTCTAGCCCTGCAGCCTGTGTTTGCACCTCTGTCTGCTGCAGTGCTGCCAACTCACTTGCCGCATCAATCTCTGATTTTGTGCCTAAGTTTTCCACCAGGCTCTTTGCCTCTGCCGTGACCATTGATTTCTTGATTCGAAAGGTAAATACCAATCCAAGCACCATAAAGGCAAGCAAGAAGCTTCCTAAAATTGACAACGCAATACGAAGCAAACGTGTATATTGTCTCATTCTGCTGCCTCCTCTCCCAAGACAAGTGCAAGTGACGAATCCTTTGCAAAGCTTTGCAAATTGTAGAGAATCAGAAGATCGGTATACTTATTGACAGCGATCTGCATATCAAGATCACTGCTGTAGTAGCGCGGATCAACAATATCAATCTCTGAAAAATATGGAGTCAAAAAGCCAATCATTGCATTCGCATAGGAATCCTTTAATAAAAGCAGTTTTCTTCCACTCTGCGAGCTAGTTTGAATATTCAAGAGCCCATAATTTCCACCTAAAAAGACCTCATATGGATCATTTCCAAGGAGTCCCTCTTCTGAGTAAATAGTCGTTGTTGTCGTCTGTGCTTCTTTGTTGGTTACAAGAATTGTTTCCGGCTCCTTTGGCAAATAAAGATCAATTGTGTCTTTTGTTCCTGAATAAAACCCACTCGAAGACATCATAGTTCCCTGAAACTTGGCGTGAACAGTGTATGCCTCAAAATCACCTTCCTCATAAGTAAGATCCATCTGCTTTGCAAGCTCTTTAAATGCAGCACTTGCACCATACGTTGTCCAATGGTGATCGGTTCGATAATAAATCTGATTAGTCTTTGCTGCCTCTGCCAATTCATCTGCACAGTCAACAACTGTGACATTAGATAACTCTGAGATTTTCGAAGTCGAAATCCAGCTCTCATACCAGCTCTTTTCATCTCCCTGCGGTGCACCTGAAGGCAAGAGATCTTTTAAAATCCATGATGCTGTCGGTACAAGCATGACATAGCTTTGAAGTTGTGAATTGCGTTCTAAAAATGAATTCAAAATCTTCTGCTTTTCCTGATCCTCTTTATCAATTTCACTCTTTTCAAAACCTTGAATCAGATACCCATCCTTGCCTCGATAAATTCCATTTTGATAATCAATTCCAAGGATGCGGTTTTGCAAAGAATTTAAATAAACCCAAATGTCTCTTGCAGGATACTGATCCGCCAGGTAGCTTTCTACCTCATTTGAAAAAGTTCCATCAACAATTCCCTCATAGGAAAGCTTAGGACGCTGAGCAAGATTTCTACGCTCAGATGCAGAAAAACGTCTGGTCGGCCAGAACAGGCTGACGACACTCAAAAGCAAAAGCAGCAATACGCTGGTAAATGCCAGCAAGCAAAAATAAAAGCCTTTTCTTTTGCGAATTTCTTTTGTGTTCAAAGCAAACCTCCTTAGAATCTGAAATATAAAAATGGATTATATGTCTGGTAGACAAGCGCTGCAATACAAAGTAAAAATAAAAACACTCGAACTGCTGCGCTTACCTTTGGGTAACGTACAAAAATCTGCTCGCCGAGCTGGTGCATAATCGGCGTGGAAAAGAGAACACCAAGCACCAATAAAACAATACTTGTGCGCAGAAAATATCCTGCCGTTGCGTTAAAAAAGGAAACTTTGCCTATGCCAAACATCATACAAAAATATTGTCCAAGTGAAGCAAAGCTTGTATTTGCAAACAACATCCAGCCAATCACTACGGCAATGAGTGTAAATGTATGACCAATCACCTTATGCTTTTTTAAAAATCCGCCAATCAAATACTTTTCGATGATAAGCAACACACCATAGTAAAGTCCCCAAAGCAAAAAGTTAATGCCTGCGCCGTGCCATACACCAGTTAGTCCCCAAACAATCAGCAAGTTTCGGATATGCTTTGCAGTTGTCACGCGATTCCCGCCAAGCGGAATGTACACGTACTCGCGAAACCAGGTTCCAAGTGTCATATGCCATCTGCGCCAGAAATCGGTTATGCTTTCGGCGATATATGGATAATTGAAATTCTGTGGAAAACGAAAGCCAAACATTCTTCCCAGACCAATTGCCATATCCGAGTAACCGCTAAAATCGTAATAAATCTGCAGCGTATATAAAATGGCGCCGATCCATGCTGTCACAATAGACGACTGCACATTGCTTAGCGCTTGAATACGCACAAAAATCTGGCCTAACAAATTGGCAAACAATACCTTCTTCACCATGCCTCGAATAAAAAACTCACAGCCCACGCCAAAGCCTGCAATCGTTACCCTGCGGCTTCTAATCTGCTGCTCTACATCCTCATACCGCACGATTGGACCAGCGATCAGCTGCGGAAACATTGCAATATAGAGAGCAAAATTAATAAGATTGTTTTGTGCCCTTGTTGTTCCTCGATATACATCGACCAGATAGGAAATTGCCTGAAATGTATAAAATGAAATGCCAATCGGAAGTGCAATCTTTACAACTGGAATGAGGGACGGCAACATTATATGAAGTGTCTGCGAGATCCCGGAAACGTATTTAAAAATACCAAGTATCAGCACATTCCATAAAACTGCAAAACCCAAGTTCCAGACACGCATTTTTGACTGTGATGCTCTGTCTGCTTCTATAATGCGTCCAAAAACATAATTGATACCGATACTTAAAAGCATAAGAAGTATATTTCTCGGTTCTCCCCATGCATAAAAGAATAAACTTGCGATTAAAAGAATTGCATTTTTCATCTGCTTGGGACTAAGCATGTACACCAAAACCACAACAGGCAGAAATGCAAATAAAAAAGTCATACTTGAAAATACCATTGTTATCTTCTTCTCCTATTTGTGATTTTATTTGACTGTCGCATCTGCAAATGCCTCTCTTGCCAGTGAGCTGTCCTTTGATACAATAAACAACATATAGTGGCCATAAGTGATTGTCATTGCATTGTTAATCAGCTCCATCTGATCGACACCATAGCCCTCAAAGCATGACTTTTGGTATTCGATTCGTTTTTGAATTGCTTCTTCTACTGACTCTTTCTGACTAGTATCTTTTAAATTGACTAACAAAAGCTCTGCCGCTTCCATATTGGAGTCTGGTCCATAGTAGACAAGTCCATTAAATGCATTGGCTTCCAAGCCAAACCGCTCTTTTACAACCATATCGCTCTCTGACGCGACTGTATCTGGCATCAGCTCAACTAAATTTTGCGCCACTGTGTTTACATCGATTTCTCGATATTCTTTTTCCCTTGTAAGCAACCACACACAGAAAAGTAAGGCTATCAATGAGATCGCCTGAAAAAAATAAATAGATAGTTGTCTTGCTTTATTACCTGTTTTCTTGCTTATCGTATCGTTTTCCTTACTGTTTGTTCTCTTGTTCATAAAGATCCCTTTTTTTGTCTCTTGTCGTGTACCAAGTAGAGAGCATTTTCTCTTTCTGATAGCCCAAACGCTCATATAAGTAAATCGCCGGATTGCTATCTGCACATATCATGCTAAGTTTCTCATAACCATTCTCTGCTGCAAGCTGTTCAAACATCAAAAGACCTTCCTTGCCAATTCCTTGATTTCTGAAAGCTTCGCTTACGCCAAGACTTTCCAGCTCAAAAAATTCTTCGCCTGTCTCTTCGTTTTTGATCTTCTTTGCAGAAAAAAAACCTACCTGCGCATCACCTTTACAAAGTGAAAAACATCGTTCTCCCTCTGCAATATCCAAAAGCAGCTGCTTTGATGTTCTTTTTACACCACCTGGAACCTGCTTGAAGCATTCATTTTCAAGATTACAGTATTCCTCAACAAGTTCGCTGTCGTTAGTATCTAACGATACCGCTTGAATTGCCACTCCATTTGTTTTTGAATCTACCTTCGTTGTCTTGGCAAGCTTCCACTGGTTGTAACTGGTATCAAATGAGAAATACTCAGCCTGATATCCAATCTTTAAATGACCGGTATTGTCTCTTACGTGGATCTGCTTTGCTCCGTTTCTGGATGCCTGCTTGACAAGACGCACTAGAAGCCTTTCAAAATCGCATTCATCGCAAGCATAAATTTGGATGTATGCTTTTCCGAAACTTTCGATTTCGCCCTGATTGACACGGTAGGACCAATGCTCATTCTCCTCACGGATTACAGCCGGAAGCGTCTCTTCCTCGATGGAAATCAGCGTCAGTCCCTCTGCCGGTGCCTTTGGACCCGCCTTGCTTCTATCTCGTGCTTCAAGCGCCTCTTTGATCTGTTCTGGCTTCCAGAAACCGCAGCCCACCTTTACTAAACTGCCCACAATAATGCGCACCATATTGTAGAGAAATCCATTTCCGCTGATGCGAATGTCAATGCGGTCGTCTTCATTCTTTTTTATTGTAATCGAATAAATACGACGAACTGTATCCTCTACCTGTGTACGAATCGAGCAAAAGCTCTTAAAATCATGCTCACCGACAAGGTACTGCGCTGCTTCTCTCATCTTGTCCACGTCAAGCGCATAATAATAAAAATAGGAATTTAAACGCTGATCAGGCAGCGGCACTCTTCTGTTTAAAATGCGATACTCGTAAGTCTTTCTTGTATTGCGCTTTCGCGGATGATAATCTGGTGCCACCTCGCAGGACTCCTGAATTACGATATCCTTTGGCAGACGCTGATTAAGCGCGATACAGATTTTGTCAGCCGGCATACGCGCATGGGTATCAAACACCGCAATGTTGCCTCTTGCATGAACACCAGAGTCGGTTCTACTGGCACCGATCACCTCTATCGGCTCATTTAGCAGCTTGGACAGCTCACGGTTTAATACTTCCTCGATACAGATGCCATTTGGCTGCTTCTGCCATCCACAGTAATTCGTTCCATCATAGGCAACGACCATTTTTACTCGCTTTGTCATTCTATTTCTCACTCTCAAAACTTATTTGGAAAAATCTATTTTCTTATCTGCTTACTTCCACATCACTGCTAACGCAACCATAACCACCATGTATAAGAGCAGGCAGCCATATGCTTTCTTATCAATCGCTGCATATTTTAACGGCTTCATTTTTGTACGGTTCTCATCTCCATGATAGCATCTTGCTTCCATCGCCATTGCAAGATCGGATGCACGGCGAAATGCTGAGATAAAAAGCGGTACAAGAAGCGGCACCATCGCTTTGGCTTTTTTTATAAAACCGCCGCTCTCAAAATCGGCTCCTCTGGCTGTCTGCGCCTTCATGATCTTGTCTGTCTCTTCAATCAAAATTGGGATAAAACGAAGTGCAATTGACATGGTCATTGCAATTTCATGCACTGGAATCTTGACCTTTTTTAAGAAACCAAGGCTCTTCTCTAGGCCATCTGTCAGCGCATTTGGCGTTGTCGTAAGTGTCATGATTGATGAGCCAAGAATCAAAAGAATCAAACGTATTCCCATGTATACGGCCTTTTCTAAGCCCTCCCATGTTATATGGCGAAGCAGCCACACATCTATAATACTTGTTCCTGGTGTCAAAAACAGATTAAAAGAAACTGTAATCAAAAGAATAATTACAATACTCTTTAATCCTCTTGCCATAAATTTGAATGGAACAGTTGACAGATGAATCACAGCTGCTAACGCAAACACGGCTAGCAAATAGCAGATCGATCCATCTGCTGTAAACAGACTAATAATATAGAGCATAGTACCTGCCAGCTTGACACGCGGATCAAGCTTATGAATTATGGAATCTGCCGCATAATATTGTCCTATTGTAATATCTCGAATCATACAGTTTTTTCCTCCGGCTTTCTACGTGATTCAATCTGACTCTTTTGATCTTGATTATTCTGGTCTTTGCTCTTGCAATCTTGTTTTTTCTTTCCCTGAAAATACATTAAAAGATTCTTTCTTGCCTCTTGTACAGTAATGGCATTTTCAAAAACAGGGTAGCCTTCACTCTTTAGCCTATGCATCAGCTGTGTCACCTGTGGAATCGCAAGACCCATCTCGTGAAGCTCTTTTTCATGTTCAAATACCTTTCGCGGCTTATCATCGAACACAATCTTTCCGCCATTTACAACAAGAATACGGCTTGCATATTGTGCCACATCCTCCATGCTGTGTGAGACAAGCACTATTGTGATGCCGCGCTCTTTCTGCAGCTTTGCGATCTGACCTAAGATATCATCTCTTCCCTTTGGATCAAGACCTGCTGTCGGCTCATCTAATATTAAAATCTGTGGATTCATTGCCAACACACCAGCAATTGCCACACGGCGCTTCTGTCCTCCCGACAGCTCAAATGGTGATGCTTCATAAAGTGATTCATCAATTCCTACCATCTTAAGTGCCTCGGTTGCCCTTGCCTTTACTTCATCTTCAATCAATCCCTGATTTTTCGGGCCAAAGCATACATCCTTAAAGACGCTTTCCTCAAACAGCTGATACTCTGGATACTGAAATACAAGACCTACCTTGCTGCGAAGCTCTTTTAACGGATATCCATCCTGCCATATATCTTTTCCATCATAGGTGATTGTTCCGCTTGTCGGCTTCATAAGACCATTTAAATGTTGGATCAGCGTCGACTTTCCGGAACCTGTATGACCAATAATTCCGATAAACTCATTTTTATGAATAGACAAACTCACATCATTTAATGCCGGGAATGACTCTTTGCTATCCGGGTCATAGACATGTGTGACATGAGATAACTGCAGCAAAACCTTTTCCTGCTCACTATTCATTGTTTTTGAACAATTATTTTCTGAATAATTTTCTTTTCCTGAAACTTGTGCTCCATGAACAGAAAAATCTACATCGCACACTCGCTTAAACTCATCTGTAAACTCATTGACACTGAGCACACCATCTTTAAATGGCAGGCCGTCCTTCTTTAACTCCCATGCAAGTTCCGTCACCTGCGGCACATCAAGATGATAACGCTTTAACTGCTCTACCTGCGAAAAAATCTCTCGTGGTGTTCCATCATCAACAATTCGACCGCCATCTACGACAACTACGCGGTCAGCATCAATGACCTCTTCCATATAATGGGTGATCAAAATGACTGTGATTTTTTCCTTTTTATTCAATTCATGAACGGTATCAAGAACTTCCTTTCGGCCGCTCGGATCAAGCATAGCAGTCGGTTCATCCATAACAATAATCTGTGGCTTCATCGCCATGATTCCTGCGATTGCAACACGCTGCTTCTGTCCGCCAGACAATTTATTTGGTGACTGCATACGGTATGCTTCCATACCAACAGCCTTTAAACTTTCATTGACACGCTTCCAGATTTCCTCTGTCGGTATGCCCATATTTTCTGGGCCAAATCCGACATCTTCCTCCACAACATTAGCTACAATCTGATTATCTGGATTCTGGAAAACCATACCGGTAGACTGACGAATCTTCCATAAGTTTTTCTCATCGGATGACAACTTGTCCGATATATATACAGTTCCCTCGGTAGGCAGCAGCAAGGCATTTAAATGTTTTGCCAGTGTTGACTTGCCTGAGCCGTTATGACCCAATATTGCAACAAAGCTTCCTTTCTCAATATCAAGAGATACCTGTTCTAGCGCAGTCTTTTCGCCAATCTCTTCACCATTGTCGCCATACTTGCTGAAACGGTGAACTAGATTTTTTATACTGATAATGCCCATCTGTGGCCTCCTCTCTCTAACACTCGATTATCATAGCATGACGCCGCTCGAATTGCAAGCTATGATGCAGTTCACAGGGCGCCATTCACAAAACCGCACGCGATGTGTGAACTGTAAAACAAAATAAAGCCATGCAGATACCTGCATGGCTCATCTTCTATTCGTATGGAATTGTTAATGTAATGTTTTAATCTAAGGATTAAACTAACTCTAACAGTACTTCCATTGCGTTGTCACCCTTACGAAGACCGATCTTTACGATACGAGTGTAACCGCCGTTACGGTTAACGTACTTTGGAGCGATCTCATCGAAGAGCTTCTTCGGCATATCTACGGACTTTGTTCCCTTCTTCTTACCAGCGTTGGTAGACGGAACCTCAGTTACTCCGTAGAGAACCTTCATCATCTGTCTTCTTGCATGAAGTCTGGAAGCCTTATCCTTCTGGATTTCCTTCTCTACTTCATCATAAACAGTAACCTTCTTGCCGTTTACTACTTCCTTTACGTTCTTGCCATCAGCGTCCTTGCGGGCAACCTTAGCCTTAACAGTAACGGTCTCGTAGTTATCCTTTTCCTTAACAGCCAGAGCGATAAGTCCTTCAGCAACCTTCTTGACTTCCTTTGCTCTTGCTTCTGTTGTAACAATCTTGCCATTGTAAAGAAGACTTGTAACCTGGCCTCTGATCATGGCCTTTCTCTGGTTAGAAGTTCTTCCAAGCTTTCTGTAACCTGCCACTGTGATTTACCTCCGTTTAACTTACTCTTCACCGGACTTAAAATCCAACCCCAGTTCCTTCAGCTTTGCGTTAACCTCGTCAAGAGATTTCTTACCAAGGTTTCTGACTTTCATCATATCCTCAGCAGTCTTGTTGCAAAGTTCTTCAACTGTGTTGATTCCGGCTCTCTTCAAACAATTGTAGGAACGAACGGACAGCTCCAGTTCATCGATGTTCATCTCGAGAACCTTTTCCTTCTCATTGTTTTCCTTCTCAACCATGACCTCAGCGGACTTGGCGTTCTCGGAAAGATCAATGAACAGATTCAGGTGCTCATTCAGAACCTTTGCAGCCAGGCTGACTGCTTCATCTGGTGCTAACGTACCGTTAGTATATACGTCGAGTGTCAGTTTATCATAATCAGTAACCTGTCCCACACGGGTATTCTCAACAGTCACATTGACTCTTTCGATTGGTGTGTAGATGGAATCTACTGCAATCACGCCGATTGGCAGTTCACTGTTCTTATTCTTCTCTGCACTGATATATCCACGTCCCTTGGTAATGGTAAGCTCCATATAGAGACGGCAATCTTCTCCGCCGCTAAGTGTTGCAATTACCTGGTCCGGATTCATAATTTCAATATCCTGATCAACCTGAATGTCAGCAGCGGTAACAACACCTTCGCCCTCATGCTCGATATAAGCAATCTTTGGCTCGTTTGTCTCGCTGTTGTTCTTGATTTCAAGACTCTTCACATTCATGACGATCTCTGTAACATCTTCTTTCACTCCCGGGATAGAGGAGAACTCGTGAAGCACGCCCTCAATCTTAATCTGACTGACAGCTGCACCCGGAAGCGAAGACAGCATGATTCTTCTTAAGGAATTGCCAAGTGTAATACCATAGCCTCTCTCAAGCGGCTCCACTACAAACTTGCCATATCTGTTATCTTCAGACATCTCCTTAATTTCAATCTTGGGTTTTTCGAAATCAAACACTATTAGCCCCTCCTTATAGGATGCTTTAAGAGAAGCATTCAAATAAAATCAGCTTGTTTAGCAGTAGGCTGCAAAGCTTTGCAAAACCGTTACTGCTAAACAATGAATAATTATTATTTGGAATACAACTCGACAATCAGCATCTCGTCTACCGGAACATCGATCATCTCTCTAGTCGGGATCTGCTTAACAGTTCCACTTAAAGCCTCGATGTTAGCCTCTAACCACTCCGGTACCATTCTGCTGCCTGTTACTGCTACGATGTCCTTATAACGCTGGGAATCCTGAACCTTTTCCTTGATGGAGATTACATCACCAGCCTTGATTAAGTAAGACGGGATGTTTACACAGGAACCGTTTACAAGCACATGCTTGTGGTCAACAATCTGTCTAGCCTCGTCTCTTGTACGAGCGAAACCAAGACGGAAAATAACATTATCTAATCTACGCTCCAGAAGAATCATCAGGTTCTCACCGGTCATACCAGTCTGACGCTCTGCCTTTGCATAATAATTTCTAAAAGGTTTCTCCAAAACACCATAGATAAGCTTTGCCTTCTGCTTTTCACGCATCTGCAGACCGTACTCGCTCATCTTCTTATTAGCTCTCTTAGACTGTCTATTAGACTTCTTGTCATATCCAAGATAAATTGGGTCCATATCAAGAGATCTGCATCTCTTAAGCACTGGAACTCTACTTACTGCCATCTTTAATACCTCCTAATTAAACTCTTCTACGCTTTGGCGGACGACAACCATTGTGCGGAACTGGTGTCACATCCTTGATGCTGGTAACTTCAAGACCACACGCCTGAAGTGCACGGATAGCTGCCTCACGACCTGAACCCGGTCCCTTTACCATAACATCAACGGACTTTAATCCATGTATTAAAGCTGCCTTAGTAGCAGTCTCTGCTGCCATCTGAGCTGCATAAGGAGTAGATTTCCTTGAACCTTTAAATCCAAGACCGCCTGCACTTGCCCAGGATAAAGCGTTTCCCTGGGTATCAGTCAACGTAACAATTGTATTGTTGAAAGATGACTGAATATGGGCCTGTCCACGTTCAACGTTTTTCTTTACACGCTTTTTTGTCACTTTCTTTGCTGACACATTCTTAGCCATTAAACTAACCTACTTTCTTCTTATTTCTCTTTCTCTCTTTACGAGTAGTTATAAGCTGCTATTTACTTAAATTACTTCTTCTTGTTAGCAACTGTCTTCTTAGGACCCTTACGTGTTCTAGCGTTGGTCTTTGTCTTCTGTCCGCGGACAGGAAGGCTCTTTCTGTGACGGATGCCTCTATAGCAACCAATCTCCTGGAGTCTCTTGATATCCATGGCAACTTCTCTTCTTAAGTCACCCTCTACAGTGTACTCTCCATCGATAACGTCACGAATTCTTGCAACTTCCTCGTCAGTCAGATCCTTAACACGGGTATCCGGGTTAACATCTGCTGCAGCAAGAATCTTGTTGGAACTTACTCTACCGATTCCGTAGATGTAAGTCAGACCAATCTCCACACGCTTTTCTCTTGGTAAATCAACGCCTGAAATACGAGCCATGTGTGTTTTGCACCTCCATTTTCACTTTCATAAAATTGAACTTTTTGAAACAACGTTTCCGTGTGTCTCAATTGCCCGGGTCATTAGCCTTGTCTCTGCTTATGCTTCGGGTTCTCACAAATAATGCGGATGATACCCTTTCTCTTAATAACCTTGCACTTTTCGCAGATCGGCTTTACTGATGATCTTACTTTCACAGTATTTTCTCCTTTCTGGAACCACATTGGTAATGGTTTGGGTTGCTTCTATTCTTATTTAAAAACCTAATTAAAGTTCTATTAAAAAGAAAGAAACTTCACAAAAGTCCGTTTTTTAGTATAGCACAATCATTTAGATTTCGTCAAGCATATTTTTAAATTTTTTTCAAAATTTTTCTTTACTTATCTCTCCAAACGATTCTGCCCTTTGCCAGGTCATATGGAGACAGCTCTACTGTTACCTTATCACCCGGAAGGATACGGATATAGTTCATACGAAGCTTTCCGCTGATATGAGCCAGCACCTGATGACCATTATCCAGTTCTACCTGAAACATTGCGTTCGGGAGCTTCTCCAATACTTTGCCTTCCATTTCAAACTTTTCTGCCTTTGACATTACTTTTTCAATCCTTTCTTACTTACATGCCTACTGCCATTCTTTTTTGTCCCAATTCGGAAGTGTCAGAATTTCTGGATCTCCCTCCGTAATCAGAACTGTGTTTTCATAATGCGCTGCCAACGAGTTATCATCTGTTACTACCGTCCAGTCATCATCTAATACGCTGACTGCATAATCACCCATCGTGATCATCGGCTCTATAGCCAGTGTCATGCCAGGGCGCAGGCGGATTCCTCTTCCAATTGTCTTAAAGTTTGGAATTTGCGGATCTTCATGCAAATGTGTGCCAATGCCATGGCCAACAAGCTCACGCACAACTCCATAACCAAAGCTCTCCGCATATTTCTGAATCGCTGCTGAAATATCATGAAGATGATTTCCTGCTTTTGCATAACGTATTCCTTCAAAGAAACTCTGTCTGGTAACATCAACTAACTGTCTGGCTTCTTTTGAAATCTCGCCAACAGCAAATGTTCTGGCAGCATCAGAATGATATCCTTTATAAATCATTCCCGCATCCAGACTGATAATATCACCTTCTTTTAAAATACGCTTCTTGCTTGGTATTCCATGAACTACAACTTCATTTACAGAAGTACAGATTGAAGCCGGATATCCCTCGTAGTTTTTGAAGTTCGGGATGCATCCAAAATCACGGATGATCTCCTCACCAACCTTGTTGATCTCCCACGTGGAAATACCCGGTTTAATGATCTTTTCCAGCTCATCAAACATAACAGAGAGGTTCTTGCAGGACACTCTCATCAACTCAATTTCTTTTTCTGATTTAATTGAAACAGCCATTTTCTCCTCATTCCTTGCGTAACCCTATACGCACAGACCTGTGGCAGTGTCCCTGCCACAGATCTTCAATGACGAATCCTATTTTCGTCTTGCTTTTCAGCCTTCCAAAACTGCCGTGATATCAGCGAACACGTCTTCCATATCCTTTGTACCATCCACTGTAACCAGCTTTTTCTTTGACTCATAGAAATCAATCAGAGGCTGTGTCTGTGCATGGTATACGTCAAGACGCTTCTGTACGGTTTCTGGCTTGTCGTCACTGCGCAGGATTAATTCGCCGCCGCAGCGATCACAGATGCCTTCTACCTTAGGCGGAATGTGTTCGATATGATAGGTAGCTCCACAGGTTACACAGGCTCTGCGGCCGGACATACGTTTTACAATATTTGCATCCGGAACATCTACATTTATTGCATAGTCAACATCAGTTCCCATCTTCTCAAGTGCAGCCTCTAACGCTTTTGCCTGCGGAATTGTTCTTGGAAATCCATCCAAAATGTATCCATTTGCGCAATCGTCTTTTGACACACGATCTGTTACAAGATCACAAGTAAGCTCATCCGGAACTAACAGTCCCTGATCCATGTACTCCTTTGCCTTCTTGCCTAACTCTGTTCCAGCCTTCAGATTGGCACGGAAAATATCTCCAGTAGAGATATGTGGAATCTGATATTTTGCTGCAATCTTTGCTGCCTGTGTGCCCTTACCTGCACCAGGTGCTCCTAACATGATAATCTTCATATTTCCCTCTCATTCCGCCGCAAAAGCAGCATGCGTTACCGCAATTATAATTATAATCAGAAATATCATAACAGATTTGTGCTTAAAAAGCAAGAAAATCCCCTGCAAAACAGGAGATTTTCTCGTAAAAATACAGTTCACAGGCATTCACCTTGTTCCATTGATTCGTCAAATTCCCATGCAAGCATGGAATTTATCCGAATCTGCTGGAACACGTGAACTGTTTTAGAATATACTCTCGTACTCTCTAGCCACCATCTTGGATTCAATTGATTTTGCCGTCTCTAAAACAACATTTACAATAATGATCAAAGAAGTTCCCATGAAGGAAAGTCTTGTAATATTGAATATACCACTCAAAATGATCGGAAGCAATGCAATGATGGTCAATCCAACAGCACCGATGATGATCAGGTGATTGAGCATGTTGTTTAAGAAATCACTAGTTGGCTTTCCTGGTCTTACACCTGGAATAAAACCACCAGACTTTTTCATATTGTCGGCAATCTCTAATGGATTGAAAGAAATTGATGTATAGAAATAAGCAAAAACGATAAGCAACGCTACATAAACCACAACGCCAATTGAATAGAACGGAAGTGACGGTCTAAACCAGTAGTTTGAGCTTAACATTGCCATAATCTTTCCGCTGATCGTTGTTACATCGATCTGGTAGCCGAAAAATGATCCGATAATCTGTGGCATGGACATAAGTGAGGATGCAAAAATAACAGGCATAACGTTTGCAGTATTCACCTTTACAGGAATATATGTTGAACGTCCGCCTACACTTCTGCGTCCCTGCACCTTCTGCGCATACTGAACCGGAATTCTTCTTTCAGCTGCATTCAGCAGTACCGTAAATCCAAGAATTGCAAGAAGAATTGCAATTACGAAAACTGCAATTAAAATCTGTACAGCGATGCTGCGTCCTGACATAAAGGTTTCATAAATCGTGATCGCATCATCTGGAAGTCTTGAAATAATGTTGTATAACAGGACAACTGAAATACCATTTCCAACACCCTTTTCTGTGATACGCTCACCAACCCACATAAGGAAAGCACTGCCGGCTGTCAGAGTAATTACACATACTACCACATTGTACCAGGTATAATGCTCAAACATTCCGCTTCTGCCAAATCCGATAGACATAGCAGTAGACTGAATCAGAGCAAGACCTACTGTAACATATCTGGTAATCTCTGCGATCTTTTTTCTTCCTTCCTGACCATCCTGCTGCAGCTCTTCCAGCTTTGGAATTGCAATTGTCAGCAGCTGAATAATAATGGAAGATGTAATATATGGCGAAATGCTCAATGCCAAGATGGAGAAGTTCTCAAAAGAACCACCCGTCATAGCATTGAACAAGTTAAACGCATCGCCGTTGCTTCCATTAAAGAAATCAGCGAAATAATCAGGATCAACGCCCGGAACTGGTAACTGTGAACCAAAACGGATTACCAGGAGCATTAAAAATGTGAATATAAGACGACCTCTTAATTCCTTCATCTTTAACGCATTCTGAAGCGTTTTGAACATTAGATCACCTCTACGTTTCCACCAGCAGCCTCGATCTTAGCCTTAGCTCCCTCAGAGAAAGCGTTTGCCTTAACGGTCAGCTTCTTGGTCAGGTCTCCGTTTCCAAGAATCTTTACAGCATCAAATCTGTTCTTTACTGCACCAGCCTCAACTAAAGTCTGGATGTCAACTACTGCGCCATCCTCAAACTTGTTAAGTTTCTCTACGTTAACGTATGCAACGAGCTTTGTATTTCTATTTGTGAAGCCTCTCTTAGGAAGTCTTCTGTATAACGGCATCTGGCCACCCTCGAAACCGATTCTTGGTGCTCCAGAACGTGCCTTCTGACCCTTATGGCCCTTACCAGCAGTCTTACCGTTGCCCGAACCATGTCCACGGCCTCTTCTGAAATTACCGCTGTGTACGGAGCCTTCAGCTGCCTTTAAATTAGATAAGTCCATCACGTAACCTCCTCTGAAATTAAATCTCTTCAACCTTTACTAAATGCTTTACATGCCATACCATGCCTCTTACAGCATCGTTATCCGGCAGCTCAACAGTCTTGTTAAGCTTGCGAAGTCCAAGAGCCTCTACGGTTGCTCTCTGCTTTGGGATTGCACCAATCGGGGACTTCACTAATGTGATCTTTAACTTTTCAGCCATTGTATTTCCCTCCTTAGCCGATAATCTCTTCTACAGTCTTACCGCGACGCTTTGCAACTTCCTCCGGGGTCTTCAGAGCAGCCAGACCAGCCAATGTTGCAAGAACAACGTTAGCCTTGTTGCTGGAGCCTAAGGACTTAGTACGGATATTCTCTACGCCTGCGAACTCAAGTACGGAACGAGCTGGACCGCCTGCGATGATACCGGTACCTTCCGGGGACTTCTTCAGAAGTACAGATGCGCTTCCGAACTTTCCAATAAAATCGTGTGGGATACTCTTATTCTCATCAAGCGGAACGGTAATCATGTTCTTCTCAGCTGCCTGCTTACCCTTACGGATTGCCTCCGGGATCTCAGCAGCCTTGCCCATACCAACACCTACATGACCATTCTTGTCTCCAACTACAACCAGAGCGGAGAAACGCATGGTACGTCCACCCTTAACGGTCTTGGATACACGCTTGATAGCAACTACGGTATCAGCTAATTCAAGCTGAGTTGCGTCAATATTTGTACGTTTCATGTGTCTTCTTCCTCCTTGATTAGAATTCCAGACCAGCTTCTCTTGCTGCATCTGCCAGTGCCTGAATCTTACCCTGATAAATGAAGCCACCTCTGTCAAATACAACAGACTTGATTCCAGCTTCCTGAGCCTTCTTTGCAATAACAGTTCCTAAATATGCAGCTGCTGCTACATCGTTGGTCTTTTCTAATTTTTCCTTAACGTCTTTCTGAAGAGTAGAAGCTGACACTAAGGTTGTCTTTGCTACATCATCAATAATCTGAACATACATATGGTTGTTGCTTCTGAACACTGCCATACGAGGTCTTTCAGGAGTACCGATAATATGTCTGCGCATTCTTCTATGCTTTTCTTCGCGAACCTTTGATCTAGATACCTTACTAACCATTCTTTCTCACTCTCCTTATTTATTTCTTACCGGTCTTACCAACCTTACGTCTGATTGTCTCATCAGCGTACTTGATACCCTTGCCCTTATACGGCTCTGGCTCTCTCTTAGTTCTGATCTCTGCTGCGAACTGACCAACCTTCTCCTTATCAATACCCTTGATAATGATCTTGTTCTGTCCTTCCATAACAGTTTCAATACCTTCTGGATCAGCGATTTCAACCGGGTGAGAATATCCAAGGTTCAGCACGAGCTTCTTGCCCTGCTTAGCTCCTCTATAACCAACACCATTGATCTCAAGAACCTTCTCGAAGCCTGCGCTTACACCAATAACCATGTTATTGATCAGAGTTCTTGTCAGACCATGTAAAGACTTGCTCTTCTTTGTGTCATTTGGTCTAGTAACAACAACTTCGTTGCCCTCAACCTTAATTCCTAATTCCGGAGCAAAGGTTCTCTCAAGAGTTCCCTTTGGTCCTTTTACAGTCACCGTGTTATTTTCTGCTACCGTAACAGTTACACCTGCTGGGATAGCGATCGGCATCCTTCCAATTCGTGACATGCCCATACCTCCTATATATGTGGATTCTATTTAAATGCATGGCAGTATGGCAACCTAATCGCTGCCACTTGCCTGATGCGATAATCTCGCTCGCTTATTACCAAACGAACGCTAATACCTCTCCGCCTACATTGAGCTTTCTTGCTTCCTTATCGGTCATTACACCCTTATTGGTAGAAACGATTGCGATACCAAGTCCGCCCAGAACATGAGGAAGATCCTCACAATTTGCGTAAACACGAAGGCCTGGCTTGGAAATTTTCTTTAAACCAGTGATAACCTTCTCGTTCTTGTCCTTACCATACTTTAAAACTACATGGATGTTCTTGAAATTACCATCCTCAACTAACTCATACTTCTCAATATATCCCTCGTTAACAAGGATATCTGCGATTGCAACCTTCATCTTGGATGCCGGAATATCTACTGTATCATGCTTTGCAGTATTTGCATTACGGATTCTTGTAAGCATATCTGCAACTGGATCGCTCATTGCCATTGAAGTTTTCCTCCTTATATACTACTCTTCACTGGTTTGTAAGTCTGGCCGGGTAGCCGCACAAAGGCAAAATGCCCTGTGCATATTGCTTACCAGCTTGCCTTCTTAACTCCCGGGATCTCACCCTTATATGCTAATTCACGGAAGCAAATTCTGCAGATGCCGTATTTTCTTAAATAAGCGTGCGGACGTCCGCAAATTCTACAACGGGTATATTCCTGTGTAGAAAACTTTGCTTTCTTGGACTGCTTAATCTTCATAGAAGTCTTTGCCATGGAAATCTCCTCCTAATTATTTTTCAAACGGCATATTAAATAATGTCAGTAAATAACGTGCCTCTTCGTCTGTCTTAGCGGTAGTAACAAAAATGATATCCATACCTCTGGTCTTATCAATCTTGTCATACTCGATCTCAGGGAAGATTAACTGCTCTTTGATACCCAGAGCATAGTTACCTCTGCCATCAAATGAATTAGCGCTTACACCTCTGAAGTCACGTACACGAGGTAAAGCCAGGTTGATCAGACGATCAGCGAACTCATACATCTTGTCTCCGCGAAGAGTGGTCTTGCAGCCGATCGGCATACCCTCTCTGATCTTGAAGTTAGCAACGGACTTCTTAGCCTTTGTTACGATAGCCTTCTGTCCGGTAATGATCTCCATATCCTTTACAGCAGAATCAAGCAGCTTCGCATTTTCCTTAGCTTCGCCAACACCCATATTTACTACGATCTTGTCAAGCTTCGGAACTTCCATGATGTTCTTGTAGCCGAACTTCTTAATCATGGCATCAACCATCTCGTTCTGATACATTTCCTTTAATCTTGCACTCACTGTTTCTTACCTCCTCTCTGTATTAGTCGATAACCTCGCCGGTCTTCTTGTTTACACGAACCTTCTTGCCGTCCTGAACAGAGAAGCCAACTCTTACAGCCTGTCCCTTAGCGCTGTACATTACGTTAGAAAGATCGATCGGAGCTTCCTTCTCGATGATTCCGCCCTGCTGATTAGCTGCGCTTGGCTTGCTGTGCTTTGTTACCATATTAACGCCCTCAACAACAACCTTGTTGTTCTTAGCGTCTACAGAAAGAACCTTGCCTTCCTTTTCTTTATCCTTGCCGGCGATAACCTTAACGGTATCGCCCTTCTTAATCTTGCTAGCCACAGTCGTGATCCTCCTTATAATACTTCCGGAGCCAGAGAAACGATCTTCATGAACTGCTTCTCTCTTAACTCTCTTGCAACTGGTCCAAAAATACGGGTTCCTCTTGGAGTCTTATCCTCCTTGATAATAACTGCTGCGTTCTCATCGAACTTGATATAAGAACCGTCTGCACGATGAACACCCTTTACAGTACGAACAACTACGGCCTTTACAACGTCGCCCTTCTTTACAACACCGCCTGGTGTTGCATCTTTAACGGAAGCAACGATAACATCACCGATATCTGCATATCTTCTTGTAGATCCACCCATAACACGGATGCAAAGGAGCTCCTTTGCTCCGCTGTTATCAGCAACCTTTAATCTGGTTTCCTGCTGAATCATGCCTTACTCCTTCCGTCCTGAAACGATTCAGGATCTATTCATTAACTCACTTGAAAATCGAAAAATTACTTCGCACGCTCGATTACTTCAACCAGTCTCCATCTCTTGTCCTTAGACAGCGGTCTAGTCTCCATAACCTTTACGGTGTCACCGATGTTGCAGGTGTTGTTCTCGTCGTGAGCCTTCAGCTTGTAGGTTCTCTTAACGATCTTACCGATAACCGGGTGCTTTACATTATTCTCAACAGCAACGACAATGGTCTTGTCCATCTTGTTGCTGACAACCTTACCTGTACGGGTCTTTCTCAGATTTCTCTCTTCCATAACCATTCCTTTCGTTGCCATTTAGTTTGCCTTGGCAGCCAAAACAGTCTGAATTCTTGCAATATTCTTGCGAACCTCTTTGATTCTGCTGGTATTATCTAACTGGTTGGTTGCATTCTGGAATCTTAAATTAAAAAGTTCCTTCTTAGCAGCTACTAATTCTTCATTTAACTCTGCGGACGATTTCGCATTAAGTTCTTCTACATACTTATTAATTTTCACTGTTATCACCGCCTTCTAAGTCTGCCTTGGAAACGATCTTACACTTCAGTGGCAACTTGTGTGTTGCAAGACGAAGAGCTTCCTTTGCTGTTGCTTCATCCACACCGCCGATCTCGAAGAGAACGCGGCCTGGCTTTACTACTGCTACCCAATACTCAAGAGCACCCTTTCCGGAACCCATACGAGTCTCAGCCGGTTTTGCGGATACTGGCTTATCTGGGAAAATCTTAATGAATACCTGGCCACCACGCTTGATGTAACGTGTCATGGCAATACGAGCTGCCTCGATCTGGTTGGACTTAATCCAACAAGGCTCGGTAGCAACAATACCGTACTCACCATAGGTGATCGTAGTTCCTCTGTTAGCTTTACCAGCCATAGAACCGCGGAACTGCTTACGACGCTTAACTCTCTTTGGCATTAACATAATTATTTATCGCTCCCTTCCTTGTTAGACTTGGTAGGAAGGACCTCACCCTTGTAGATCCAAACCTTAACACCAACCTTACCGTAGGTAGTGTTTGCCTCTGCGAAACCATAATCAATGTCAGCACGCAGAGTCTGCAGCGGGATAGTTCCATCGCTGTAAGTTTCGGTACGGGCCATATCAGCACCGCCCAGACGTCCAGAACAGGTTGTCTTGATACCAAGAGCACCAGACTTCATAGCTCTGCTCATAACGGACTTCATAGCTCTACGGAAAGATACACGGTTCTCAAGCTGTGCAGCAATGTTCTCAGCTACTAAAACAGCTTCCTTATCCGGTCTCTTAACCTCTTTAATATCTACAAAAACCTTCTTGCCATTTACGTACGGAGCAAGCTCGCCCTTTAACTTCTCGATCTCAGCTCCGCCCTTGCCGATTACAATACCCGGCTTAGCAGTGAAGATAATAATCTTAACACGGTCTGATGCACGCTCGATATCGATCTTAGATACACCAGCACTGTATAACTTCTTCTTTAAGAACTTTCTGATATTGTAGTCCTCTACAAGATTATCAGAAAAATCAGCTTCAGCATACCACTTGGAATTCCAGTCCTTGATGATGCCGACTCTCATGCCATGAGGATTAACTTTCTGTCCCATAGTGCCCTCCTATTATTTCTCGTTCAGAACTACAGTAATGTGGCTTGTTCTCTTTAAGATACGATAAGCTCTACCCTGTGCTCTCGGTTTGATTCTCTTCATGGTAGGTGCCTGGTTAGCGTAGCACTCCTCTACGTAAAGGTTACCTGCCTTCATTCCATTATTGTTCTCTGCGTTTGCTACTGCAGACTCAAGCAACTTCTTGATTAAAGAAGATGCATATCTCGGATTGTAAGTTACAATACCAAGTGCAGTTGCAACGTCCTTGCCTCTAATGGCATCTAATACAAAACAAGCCTTCTGAACAGAAACTCTTGCATAAGAAAGGGTTGCAGATGGTCTGGTGTCCTTCTGCTCATTTCTTGCTCTCTTAATTTGGGATCTATGTCCTTTTGCCATGACTTGTGTTACCTCCTTTCAAGTATATCCGATTAACGTTTGCTCTTCTTGTCGTCCTTACCGTGACCTTTAAAGGTTCTGGTAGCAACGAATTCGCCCAGCTTATGACCTACCATATCCTCGGTAACATATACCGGAACATGCTTTCTTCCGTCATGAACTGCAATTGTATGTCCAACCATCTGCGGGAAGATTGTAGAACGACGAGACCAGGTCTTAATAACCTGCTTCTGTCCCGCTGCGTTCATAGCGTCTACCTTCTTCAGTAAACTCTCGTCAGCAAATGGTCCTTTCTTTAATGAGCGAGCCATAGGTTTTAACCTCCTTAATTCGATTCAATGTGAGACAAAATTACTTAGATAAAGCTTTTCCGTCTCTTCTTCTTACGATCAGCTTATTGGATGCCTTCTTCTTAGATCTGGTCTTCAGACCCAGTGCAGGCTTACCCCAAGGTGTACACGGACCTGGACGTCCTACCGGAGCACGTCCCTCACCACCACCGTGTGGATGGTCATTCGGGTTCATAACAGAACCGCGGACTGTCGGGCGAATACCCATGTGACGCTTACGTCCAGCCTTACCAATGTTAACCAGAGAGTGCTCTCCGTTACCAACAACACCGATAGTAGCACGGCAGTTGATCGGAACCATTCTCATCTCACCTGATGGAAGTCTTAATGTAGCATACTTGCCTTCCTTAGCCATCAGCTGAGCAGCAACACCAGCGGAACGTACCATCTGTGCACCAGCACCCGGATACAGCTCAACGTTGTGTACCTCAGTACCAATCGGAATTAAGGATAATGGTAAACAGTTACCAAGTCTAGCCTCTGCATGCTCACCGTTCATGATCTTCTGACCAACCTTAAGTCCCTGAGGAGCTAAGATGTAAGCCTTCTGACCATCTGCGTAGCAGATAAGAGCGATATTAGCTGTTCTGTTCGGATCGTACTCGATAGAAAGAACGGTTGCAGGAATGTTATCCTTGTTGCGCTTGAAATCAATGATTCTATATTTTCTTCTTGAACCGCCGCCATGATGTCTTACGGTAATTTTACCCTGATTATTGCGGCCGGAGTTCTTCTTTAAAGATACTGTCAGGGACTTCTCTGGAGCATTCTTTGTGATCTCAGTGAAATCCAGACCCGTCATATTTCTTCTGGACGGTGTATATGGGGTATACTTTTTGATTCCCATGATTGTTCTCCTTTACAGCATTTATTGTCACGCTTTTGTGCGTATATTCCTTGTGGGAATTACAGACCTGCAAATACCTCAATCTCCTTGCTGTTCTCAGTCAAGGTTACGATTGCCTTCTTTGTCTTTACGGTCTTTCCTTCTGTTCTTCCTCTTCTCTTGGTCTTTCCGTCATTGTTCATTGTGTTAACGGTCTTAACCTCGGTTCCAGGGAACATCTTCTCTACAGCTTCCTTGATCATTGCCTTGTTAGCTTCCGGATGAACCAGGAAGGTGTACTTCTTGTCAGCCATGATGTCCATGCTCTTTTCTGTAACAACCGGCTTTAAAATAACGTCATAATATCTAATATCAGCCATTACGCATAGACCTCCTCAATCTTCTCTACTGCTGCCTTAGTAGCAACAACAGTGCTGTACTTTAAAATATCGTATACGTTGATCATGCCTGCATTTGCAGTCTTTACAGATGCTACATTGCTTGCGGACTTGATTACGTTCTGATCGTCCTCAGCCAGAACAACTAAAGCCTTAGAAACCTTAAGGTTGTTCATAACTTCTACGAACTTCTTTGTCTTAATCTCATTCAGAGCCAGCTCATCAACAACGATGAACTTGTTCTCCTGTACTCTGCTGGTCAGAGCAGACTTCAGAGCAGCTCTCTTCTCTTTCTTGTTCAGCTTAATGGTGTAATCTCTCGGTACTGGAGCGAATACAACACCACCGCCTGTCCACTGCGGAGCTCTTGTTGAACCCTGTCTTGCGTGACCGGTTCCCTTCTGCTTCCATGGTTTTCTTCCGCCTCCGGATACCTCAGAACGTGTCTTTGCTTTCTGAGTTCCCTGACGCTCTGCTGCCAGATGTGCGGTAACAACCATCTTTACCAGATGCTCATTGACTTCTACGCCAAAGATTGCATCATTAAGATCCATCTTACCGACCTCGGCACCCTGCATATTATAAACAGCTACTGTAGCCATTAGTGTGGTCCTCCTTCCAACTTCTGTAAAAGCAATCAAGCCTTTACTGAATACTTCAATGTTACTAAAGACTTCTTCGGTCCAGGTACTGCACCCTTAACCAGAATCAGGTTCTGCTCAGCATCAACTCTTACGATCTCAAGGTTCTGGATTGTTACCTGTACATGTCCCATATGACCTGGCATGTGCTTACCCTTGAATACGCGTCCTGGTGTTGTTGCAGGGCCGTTGGAACCAGCATGACGATGGTACTTAGAACCATGAGCCATAGGTCCTCTGGACTGTCCGTGTCTCTTAATAGCGCCCTGGAAGCCCTTACCTTTGGAGATTGCAGTAGCATCAACCTTCTCGCCTGCTGCGAAAACGTCTGCCTTAATCTCATCCTTAACTGAGTAATTCTCAGCATCATCAAGTCTGAACTCTCTTACGAATCTCTTGTAAGAAACGCCAGCCTTGTCAAAATGTCCCTTAACCGGCTTGTTAACCAGCTTCTCGCGCTTGTCAACGAAACCTACCTGAACTGCGCTGTAACCGTCGTTTGCTACGGTCTTAACCTGTGTTACTACACATGGTCCAGCCTGCAGTACGGTAACCGGAACCAGTGTGCCCTTTTCGTCGAAGATCTGTGTCATTCCGACCTTTGTTGCTAAAATAGCCTTCTTCATCCTATTACCTCCTGTGAATCTACAGCGGATTGGGATTTTTCCCAATCATCCTAGAACCGTGGACATAAGTGGAACAATTGCTTGTTGCTTCTATATCAACGTAATTCCGGACATACTTGTTTAAAATTACTTGTTTTTCATCTTAATATCAATATATACACCAGCTGGCATCTCCAGACGGGACAGTGAATCTACTGTCTTCTGAGATGGCTGAATGATATCGATGAGTCTCTTGTGAGTTCTCTGCTCGAACTGCTCTCTGGAGTCCTTGTACTTGTGTACCGCTCTCAGAATTGTAACAACCTCTTTCTTAGTCGGCATCGGAACTGGTCCGCTTACCTTAGAGCCTGTTTTCTTAACAGTATCAACGATCTTTGCAGCGGACTGATCTACCAGCTGATGATCGTACGCCTTCAGAGTGATTCTCATTACTTGACTTGCCATAAAAAAAAGCCGCCTCCTTTTCGCACTTTTTAAATAAGTACGACAAGTGGTGACTGTACACTACCCCGTGCGTTTCCTAATCTCCGCACAGTCCGTTTCTACCTCAATGTTTGTAGATGTTTCATTGTATACAGTGACTTGTCGCCAGTTTCTTGACTTGACATTCGCTCCACGGAAAACCTGCCCTATCGGCAGCAACCTCGCGCTTCTTTGCTATCATGTCACAGCAAGGTATACTATACACTATATCAAAACAAAATGCAAGCACTTTTTTCAAATTTTTTAAAGTTTTTTTCGACCCGGAAGTTTACGAAGGGTGGTTCGACGATTGGCAACACTCTATTGACAGGATGCCTGTTCTTTCTTATACTTATATATGTGATTTAGAATTACTGGTACCAACGAATTGCTCCGTTGCAATGCAACTCTCGCAATTCTAAAAACATTCGGTATCGTATATATATAAGAAAGGTTGGATATTATTATGTGGCTGGCTGATAACTGGAAGGACTACGAAGTCCTTGATACCTCTAACGGAGAGAAACTTGAGCGCTGGGGAAATTATCTTCTGGTACGTCCGGACCCTCAGGTTGTATGGAACACACCTCACACCAATCCGGGTTGGAAGAAAAAAAACGGACATTATCATAGAAGCAGCAAGGGAGGCGGTGAATGGGAGTTTTTCTCTCTGCCGCAGCAGTGGAGCATTCATTATGGAAAGCTTACCTTCCAGTTAAAGCCATTCTCTTTTAAGCACACAGGCTTATTCCCTGAACAGGCTGCAAACTGGGATTGGTTTTCTAACCTGATTCAAAATGCAAACCGTCCTATTAAAGTACTTAATTTATTTGCCTACACCGGCGGTGCAACACTTGCTGCAGCAGCTGCTGGCGCTTCTGTTACTCATGTAGATGCTTCAAAGGGCATGGTTGCCTGGGCAAAAGAAAATGCAGCATCTAGTGGACTGTCTGATGCACCGATTCGCTGGATTGTTGATGATTGTCAGAAATTTGTTGAACGAGAAATCCGACGCGGCAATCACTATGATGCAATCATCATGGATCCGCCATCTTATGGACGCGGACCTAAGGGTGAAATCTGGAAAATTGAGGATGCTATTCATCCACTCGTATCACTGTGTTCACAGCTACTTTCTGACAAACCGCTATTTTTCCTTATTAACAGCTATACAACCGGTTTTGCTGCTTCTGTCTTAACATATCTTCTTGGACTTGAGGTTGTAAGCAAATTTGGCGGTCATGTTGTTTCTGATGAAATTGGTCTTCCTGTAACACAGTCTGGTCTTGTTCTTCCATGCGGTTCATCTGGTCGCTGGACAAGTATGTGATACCAGGGTTAAAAGCTCAAAAAGCCGTTCGTGCTTGCACTAAAGGCTTTGAGCTTGGAACCCGCAAAAACATGAGGATGCAGCGATTTTCGAAGAAAATCAGCGAATCCGAATGTTTTTAGAATTGCGAGAGTTGCATCGCAACGGAGCAATTCGTAGGTATCACATTATATAGTATAGAAGAAACACCTCAAAAAAAACTGGTCTCCCCTGGGAGGCCAGTTTTTTTTGTCTACTTATAGATTATTGTGGTACGCTCTGAAACAATGTCTGTCCCTCACCAAGTGGAAGATATCCAGCGTTTCCTGATGCATCCTCTACGTAAAGATAAAATGCACCTGGTTCATTTGCCGCCTGGATCAGCTTTCTTGGGAATACCTGTGTTCCCGTGCCAAGTGTTGCCGCTGGCGCAGCATCTGCTGCTGCCGAACTTAACAAATTCGTATCTGCTGCCAGAATATAATTAAACTGTTCCTGTGATGTCAGATCAACAAGCTCATATTCGTAGTTTCCAGTTGTCTCACTTAATGCATCCTCTGCAATCACACCATCCTTTAATTCATATGGAATCTTGCAGACATAACGGCCAAGACTGTCAATAGAAATTGGGCTTGTCACTGCTAACGTAAATCCACCATTTTCATCAAATGTTCCATTTGCGGAAGAAGGTGTAAGTACATGGGACGTATTATACAGGCGCGCTGCATTTCCATATCCGTTAAGCACGGTAAATGTTCCATCCTGCATAAGCGGTGTAGAAAGATCGGTTCCGCTTAATACGCGGAAACTGGTAACAGAGTTGTCTGCACCTGTTCCAACAACTACAATATTAAGCTGATTATCGGATGTATTTAAATCACATACCTCTACCTTATATGCTGCACTGATTCCTGTACCAACTGTATAATCGGTACCATTCACATTGACGATAAGGCTGGTTGTACTTCCATCCTCTGCTACCTCAGTACGATATTTGAAGAAGTCTGCTGCACCATCTCCATTAAGATCTGCCGTATAATTAGTTCCTTCTGCTGAAAGTGTAACTGCTGTTCCATCTGCAAATGAAATCTCTGTAGCTGGATCAGCCGGCTCTGTCTCTACCTGCGGAACTTCCTGCGGCTGAATCTGATTTAATCCTGTATAAGAAGATTTTACCACACCATTATGAACATTAAGTGCACCATCTTCAAACTGCATTCCATCCTGAGTCCATGACACATTGATGTAACTTGGTGTTCCTGCTGCATCTGTAAATGCAATCTGAATCAAATTACCAACTGCACTTGAACGATTCCAGAAATGAAGGTCTGTTGGTTCTGCACCAATTAGTGCGCTTACCTGTGACCAGATATCCTGTGCACCCGGCATCGCATCAAACTGACTCTTTGCCAGTTCCTGTGCTGCATACTCACTATAGCCTCCGTCAGAAGCAAGCAGATATGCAACTCCATTCATTCCATTGTCTAACTGTAAGCTTACGCCATCTGATACAAATACACCCGGAAGCAAATCTGCTACCATATAGCCATTTGCACCATCTGCTCCATAAATGCAGGAATATGATTCTCCTGTTGAAGTGGTGACGCTCAAAACAAACTGTGTTGTGCCGTTTGCAATAGCATTAACACTGCATGATGCAACATCAGTGATTGGGAAAATCTCAACTGCATTGGAAGTAGAATCCTCTCCATTGTACCAGATTTCCTTTCGTCCGCCTACATCAACAAGTGCAAATGCTTCCTGAACACCATTTCCATTAAAATCGTAGAACATATAGCTGTTTCCTACAACACTTCCACCAGAATCTGCAGAAATCTTTGCAAGAATATTTTCTGCATTTCGCTCCGTTGGTGCTTCCGGCGTCTCATCTGGTGATGGATCTGTTGCTGGCGTCTCATCTGGTGACGGTGCTGGTGCTGATGTCTCATCTGGTGACGGTGCTGGCGCTGGTGTCTCATCTGGTGATGGTGCTGGTGTCTGATCTGAAGATGGAGCCGGGGCTGGTGTCTGATCCGGTGATGGATTTGTGGCTGGCTGCTGATCTGAAGATGGAGCCGGGGCTGGTGTCTGATCCGGTGATGGATTTGTGGCTGGCTGCTGCTCTGAAGAGGGGGCTGTGGCCGGTGTCTGCTCTGGGGACGGGGCTGGGGCTGGCGTCTGCTGCGGCTGCGGCTGTGACGCTGCCTGCTGTGCGGTCGTCGGCTGTGTTGGAACTGTCTGCTGCGCAGAGCTTGATGGCGTGGACGCATTATTGTCAAGTGAAAGTGAAGTTCCCTCAACTACCTCATCTGCCATATACTTCATATAATTCCATGCAAAGCTTCCCTTTACACAAATTGCCTTCTGAACCTTTGAAAAAGCAAGGTTTCCAATCTCTTCAACTGATTCCGGAACTACAACTTCTTTCAAAAGCTCAATATCAGACAATGCAGAATCATCCAGTTTCTTCATTCCATCTGGAAGCTTTAAATACTGAACTGACGTATTGTTCTTAAATGCATGTGAACCAATTGAAGTTACCGAATATCCGCCGATTTCTGCCGGAATACGAACAACTTGTCCCTGATCATTGTACTCAACAAGCTTTAACTCATCATTTGAAAGCTCATAGACATTTCTTCCGGAAGTAACCTTGTTGTCTTTGATTTCAACTACTTCAGTTTCTGTCTCCTTTTGAGTTTCTTTCTGTGTTTCTTTCTTCGTATCCGTATCCTGTATCTTATCTACTGTATACGGAATCTGCTTATTGCTCTTTTTTCCACTGCTGAAAAGAAGAACAATCAATACGATCATCGCAGCAATCAATGCAATTACTGTGACAATAATAACAACAAGAATACGATTTGTTTTTGGATGAGCCGGTTCATAATCATCATTGTCGTAATCATCATTACCGTAGCTGTCATCCTCTTCGTCATAATCGTAATCATCATTCAGATTTTCTTCATAATCATCATCTGAATCTGAATCGTAGCCTTGATCTGGCTGCTCTTCATAATTGTCTTGTACCTTGACTTTAGAGGGGCGTATCTTTGTTCCGCAAATTGGACAAATCGTGCTTCCCTGCGCTAGTCTGGCACCACATTTCGGGCAAATCATATGCTTCTCCGTTCTGCCGCATTTTTGCGGCTTTTTTTAAGTTATCGTCTGCGTGTAACGTAAACGATAACGCCTTTAACCTTTCGTATCATACCATAAGTATGAGTTTATTTCAATGTTTCAAATATCCAAAAACATTACATTTCTTTTACAAAACTGCGTCAATCCACGCGTTCCTTTCCCCAGAAAAATAATGCTACTGTTCCCGGGCCGGTATGACTGCCAATTGTAGCACCAATCGGATAAATTTCAACTTTTCCATTTAAATTAGGAAAGCGGCTCTCAACAAGCATTGCAACAGCTTTTGCGTCATCCATACACTCTGACTGACAGATATAGCATTTGCCCGAATATGCCAAACCTCCCTCGGCATTTTCTTCCATCTTCTGAACGATGCGCTGAATCACTTTTTTCTTCGTGCGCACCTTCTCTCTTGCTGTCAAATGTCCCTCATAGTCCACATTTAACAAAGGACAGATTCCAAGCATACCTCCAAAAAATCCAGCTGCCTTTGATACTCTTCCGCCTCTGATAAAAAAAGTAAGATCAGAAGTAAAAAACCAGTGCTGCAGTTTCTTTTTATTTTCACACACCCATGCATACAATTCATCTATGCTCTCTCCTGCATCTCTTCTGTCTGCCAGAGTATCTACTAACAAACCATAACCTGAGGAAGCTGCCAATGAATCCACTACATAAATTTTTCTGTTTGGATATTCTTCTCTTACCTGTTCTGCTGCAATACATGCTGAATTGTAGCTGCCTGAAATTCCGCTTGAAAGCGTTAAATGAAGGATATCCTTTCCCTCATCAAATATTTTTCTAAAAAAATCTGCATACTCACCGATACTAACCTGTGATGTCTTTACATCCTCACCTGCAAGCATTCTGCGATATAATTCTGCCGGAGGCATCGTCTGACCAAGATCATCCAGATAGTCCGTTCCTCCCAGTTCATAGTGAAAGCACACATAGCGGATTCCACGCTTATCAAAATATTCCTTCGTCAAATCAGCTGTAGAACAGCAGCTGATGCAATATTCTGCCATACTCATCTCCTCCTTATAATTAAAGCATTAAAACAGTTACAGTATATCTTTTTTGCTTTGCAAATACAAGTAGCGTTAAAGAGAAAATGCACCGTTTATCATTCCTTATCTTTTTTTCAGAAAATGTTCGCGATTAGGATAAATTTCCCTAAACACCTCTAAAGCAGCTCTTTGAAGCGGCTCAAATTCTTTTTCCATTCGCAGACTATGAGGTGCATCAAACACAATTCTGCTTATTTGTTCAGCGATCTTTCCTGCAATGCTTTCATCTGACAGCTGTCCCATTCCAAAAATAACAGAAGTAAAGCCACGTCCTCCTGTACTAATCTCAATATATTTTCTGCATGTGTTTTTTAACTCTAAAAAAATTATTTCCTGCTGAGTCTTTGACTTTCTTTCAAATTCATATAAATTCAGACCAAGAATAGCTTCTATCGCAAGCTTTTTCTTTCTGCCTCCCAAATCCATGCTTCCGCTTTCTACAATATATTTTAAATTCATAAGATAACCAACAAACATATCCTTCCGTGGCTTACCTTTTCCATATCTGGTCTCCCAGAGCTTCATTCGAAGTTTATCTTCTTCACTCATGGTTTCATTTTTATTTTCCAGAAGCATCTGCTGTCTTTTAAGCGGATCTGTCTGTTCATAATAGTTTATCAGCCAATCTTCCATTTTCAATCTTTCCTTTCCGAAAATGAACCTTTTTATTGTTCCATAAATGATTCCACATTTTCTACTGTCACCTTTTTATACGGCAAAAAAATATATCGTTCATTTTCCAGATCCTCCTTTGGCGGTGTCTGACCTTGAAACAGTGTCATCGCAAGACGCGAAATCTGCTCAGCTTGTCCATGCCTGTCATTATACACAGTCCCCTGAATGGTGCCTTTTTGGACAGCATCCAATGCACCTTCCAAACCATCTATTCCAAAAATCATCGGACGTCTGTCTTTATCATAATCAAGTGCATCATACGCAGCAACTGCACCAAGAGCCATCTCATCATTATTAGAAAGCACTAGTTCAATCTCGTCTCCATATTGATTAATCAACTGTGTCATCTTATTTTCAGCTTGTCCACGATTCCAGTTTGCAAACTGGAAACTTAGTCTTTCTAATATAATGCCCTGTTCTTTAATTGTTTTTACCACACTGTCTGTTCGAATGATTGCATCCTGATGACCTGTCTCACCCTCAAGAAGTACATATTGAATCTTTCCGTCCTGATTTCGATCTACTGCGTCATTGTCTCGTATCATATCTGCTGCAATCTCACCCTGCATCATACCAGACTGTCTGGCATCTCCGCCTACATAATACAGCTTATCCCACTGCATCAAATCCTCTCTCACTGGCTCTCTATTAAAGAAAATAACAGGTATATTTTCCTTTTTTGCCATCTTTATTATATTTGACGGCTCTGTCCTGTCAACGAGATCAACAGCAAGTATCTCACAGCCAGCATCAAGCATTTCCTTCACAACTTCATTTTGAATCTTCTGATCATTTTTTCCATCCCTTACAGTCATAATCACCTTTAGAGAATCTGACTCATATCCCGCCAGATCTTCCTTCAGACAATCTGTAAGCGCATTAATAAAGGGGTCGTCCTGCGTGTATAGCACAACACCAACACGAAGAACATCTCTTTTTTTCTCACTATTCGCCGTACATCCTGTCAGACACAACAACATGCATCCGATCAGAATACTTCTTATCTGATACTGTTTCATTGAAATCTCCATTCCTTTTTGGCTGACTATATGCAAATTCTCAATCATACGTATGAAGAAAATGCTGTACCTCTTCTCTGAAAATATCTTCTTTATGCAGCAGATGATACTCAATCGTCTGGTTGTTAATCGTATACAGATGATTTTTCAGCACTTTTGAAATTTCTATAGCGCTATGATATCCCATTCCATATCCATCTATCGCAATCAATCCATCAATCACAGAATCATCAAGATAATATACACACTTTATACTATTTCCAATCCCATAGATTTTCGTGTCACTCTCTTTTTTCTGTGCATACATCCCTGCTACCTGCTCTAAGGCACTTGTGTCAAATACAATCAAATAGTCAACTGGCTGCTGCTCTTTTAACCTCTGTGTAATTTCCATATCATATGTGATATTCATATCAAACTGAATCTCACATCCCGTATCAGAAAGCACATCTAATACACCCTGCATACATTTATCAGTACAGTCTGTTTTCTTAAATCCGCTTATAATTCCAACAGTTTTGCCTTGAATATTATTTTGATTGCGGCTTAATAAGTCCTGTGCCAATGTATATCCCATACGGTAATAGTCCGGCGTAATAACAGGCAAATCAGAATATTTTGATGTATGGTCTTCCTCTTTTTCACGCAGCGCATCATTTGCTACAAGAAGCATTGGCTTTTGTACGCGAATTTCTCTAAGCATATCAATAGTATCCCTGCCCGGCGCCGCCTGAACAATAAATGCATCAACCTGATTATCCAGCTGATCATAAATCAAGTTCTTCTCCTCATCTGCATTTTCAATTTCATCTGTATTGCAAATAATCAAATGTATATTTGCGATTCCAGCTGCCTGCTTTAGACCATTCATAAAGGAGTTCCATTTTTCATCACCTGATTTTTCAACAATAACTGCTACACGCTTCTGAGGCTTTTCATCTTCAAAAATCAGATGCACACAAAACAGCAGTAATATGCCAAGACAAATTTCTGCTAACAAAAAAGTAGTTTTTGTTTTTTTCATGATTCACCCTCTTTTCTGACTGGCTTCCCCGGAGTCTCAAGCACTTCACAATTTTCCTTAGTGTATGGCACAGCAGGCAAATGAATCGTGACCGTTGTTCCCTCATCTAGTTCACTCTCCACAATAAGACCATATTTATTTCCAAACATCAGCTGAATACGCGTGTGCACATTAATGAGTCCTACACCAGAACCATGTTTGGGTCCTTTCTGATTATCTTTTAAAATATTTTCTACATCTTCATGACGCATTCCCATTCCATTATCCGTAACTGAAAGATAGATTTCTGCATCATCTTTCCAACCTTTGACAATAATTTTAGGCTGGTCATCCTCATCCATATTTCCTACACCATAATATATAGCATTTTCAAGAATCGGCTGCAAAATAAGCTTTACCGTACAAAACGGATAAATTTCTTCTGAAACATCATATTCTGTCACAAAACGCTCCTTGTAGCGATACTTTTGAATATTCATATAATTTTTGCAGTGCTTTAGCTCATCCTCAATACTAATAATCGTCTTTCCTCTTGACAAACTGATTCTAAACAGCTTGGCCAACTCAGATATCATAAAAACTGCATCCTGATTTTTATTGGCCTCAACCATCCAAGTGATAGATTCCAAAGTATTATAAAGAAAATGCGGGTTGATCTGACTTTGCAGTGCTGCCAATTCACTCTTTCTTCTCTCATTCTGCTGCTTCACAATTTCTTTCATTAACCGCTCAATTTCTTCATACGAATGCTGGACAGATTTTCCAAGATGACGAATCTCATATGAGCCTCCAATATAGATATCAGGCTTTTCCCCAGCTTCATATGCCCTTACAGATGCATCCAGTTTAAGAATTGGACTTGAAATCCTTTTCGACACAATGCGATTGACTAAAAGAAGCATCATAATCAGCATAATCACAACAATTACCATATAAATACGAAACTGTTCTCGGCTGTCTGTTCTAATGTCCTGCTTTACAATGCCTACCATCTTCCAGCCCGTATATGATATAGTGCTTACAATTGCAGTCTGCTTATCTCCACTTGGGCTGCGCAAATTTTTATATACACCATCTTCATTGCTGCATACAATACTGAAATCTTCCTCAAACAATCCATTGCTGATTTCATTTGCATAAGGATGATAAATCAGATTTCCTTCCCCATCACAGACATAATAATATCGCCCCCTGTTTTGATCATTCACCTGATTCATCATTTCCTCAATAAAGGAATATTTCATATCAACAAGCAAAATACCATTTTCAGGTCTGTCTCCATCAATACCGTCTACCGCACGACTTAGGGAAATCACCCAATGATAGCTCTTTGCATCATCCTGAAATAAATTCTGCATATGAGGCGTTGAAAAGTGCATATTTTCAATTTCCTCTGCTGCATTTTCAAACCAAGACTGCCAAAGCACCTCTATGCCATCCTTCTGCAGCGTAACTGGCTCTGCCACAATAAGATTTCCTTCCATATCATAAAGCGCAATACTCTGTATTTTGTCCTTATTAAAATCATAT
The DNA here is from genome assembly GCF_020687335.1 of Anthropogastromicrobium aceti. Classification (NCBI taxonomy): domain Bacteria; kingdom Bacillati; phylum Bacillota; class Clostridia; order Lachnospirales; family Lachnospiraceae; genus Anthropogastromicrobium; species Anthropogastromicrobium aceti. The sequence continues at coordinate 23,910 of NZ_JAJEQN010000023.1, read as the reverse complement.
AGAAAACTCAGCTGCTGATTAAACTCCGGACTAGACACATCAAATGCCTGTATAATATTATATGTGACAGTATCTGAAATCTGTCTCATATTTTTCAGATACTGCTCCATGGAATTGACTGTGCTTTCCATCAGGTTTTGTGTGTTGCGAACTTCATTCTGACGCATAGCCATTTCATATCGATTGTAAAGCAATAACCCCATAGATATAGACGTAATTACCGTCATCAAAGAAAGAACCGTCATAATGACAGACTGAATATCTGACACTTTTCTTTTTTTCATACTCATTTTCCCATATGCTCTGTGCGATATTTTGAAGGCGACATTCCATATTTGCGTTTAAAAACATATCCAAAATAGTTTGCGTCCTCATAGCCAACATGTTCTGCAATTTCATAATTTTTTTCATTTGTTTCAAGCATCAGATGAACAGCCTGCTGCATTCTGTAATCTGTCAAATATGTAATAAATGAAATGCCCACTTCTTTCTTAAAAATAGAAGAAAAATAGGAATTTGATACACCAAGCTTTGAACATACGGTATCAAGTGACAGATCTGCATCTGCATACTCATCACGAACAATATTTTTTGCTTCTGAAATAAGGTAACGCAGTGAAGAATTTCTGGCATTTTTTAGTTCATCACTGATCGATAGTGCTACTCTGACAAGCCAGGCCATTAATGCACTTTCATCCATCTTTGTAATTTCTTCATACGCATTTTTGATTTCTCCGGCATGATCTTCAAATTTCATATGATTATTTCCACAGAAACGATATAGATGCCCTACAATTTCCAGCACAGTAAAATTATACTGCATAATTGTTTTTGCATTATCTTTTAGTTCCTTCACTAAAGAAAAAACTGCATGTTCAATATCTTCACGTACCCCAATATGAACTGCCTTGAACACATCATTCATATTAATATCATCTGGCTGCATGGAAAGTCCCTGCCCCTTCGGTGCAATATCTGCAATATTGATAGAACAGCCTGATCCGTAAATAACACGATACGAAAGTGCTTCCCATGCCCCTTCATAGGAAAAACGAAGATTTGATACTTCATTGCACACCTTACCTATTCCAACAGTAACAACTGCACCAAAAAAGCGGTCTGCCCATTTGCAGAAGCGGTCACAGTCATCCGTCAGTCTCGTGATTTCATCTTCTTTGCCTAAATTTGCTACCATAACAATATTTCCCAGATAAGAAAAATATCTGCAGTCCCATTTGCCGCGGAATTTTTCTTTTACTTCTCTTTGTACAGATATCGAAAGCAGAAGTGGTGTCATCCCGTCAGGAACATGATTTTCTGATGTATGGAAAACAGCGCAGCAAAAATATGAACCTGGCAAAGAAATCTGATAATCATTTAAATATTTATTTATTTCACTGTCCGAAATGCGTCCCTCCACAAGAGAACAAAAGAAATTTGTTTGAAGTACAGGAAGGGAATCTGTGTAGTACTGCTCTAGCTTTCTGACATTTAATTTTTCTTCTCTCTCTTTATCGAGTACGTTTTTTAATCGTTTGAGACATTCAGAAAGCTCATTGGCATTGATCGGTTTTAATATATACTCTTCAATTTCAAGATGAACTGCTTCTTTGGCATATTCAAACTCGTCAAATCCAGTCAGAATTAAAATTCGCACGCCTGGATTCTCTTCCTTTAAATTACGTGCCAGTTCCAATCCATTCATATATGGCATTTTGATATCGGTAATGACCACATCTGGCTGCAGTTTTTCTGCTATTTCCATAGCTTTTACACCATTCTGTGCTTTTCCGATTACCTCAAATCCCAATTCTTCCCAATTAATTCTTTGTTCAATTGCATTTCTGACTTCTTCCTCATCATCTACAAGAAGTACTTTATATGTAGTCATCTATATTCCTCCATGTTTACTAAGAAATCTTTCTGCATTTACAAAAAATGGCACGAACTTCTTTATAAATAGATTCGTGCCATCTTCATTATACTCTTTTTTTACCAATTTTCCACTAGTAATATTATTTTTTTATACATTTTTTGTGCATTACTTCTTCTTTACGTACTTGAGACAGTCGAGTGTAACTGCTACGAGAATGATAATACCTTCAAAGATAAACTGAAGGTTTGTATCAATACCAAGAATAGTAAGGGAATAAGTCAGTGCAGTGAAGATAAGTACACCAGTTACAACACCAGAGATCTTACCAATACCACCAGTAAAGGATACACCACCAACAACGCAGGCAGCGATAGCATCCATATCCCATCCTTGTCCATAAGCTGCACTACCAGAACCGATCATACGATTACATTCCAGCCAAGCACCAAATCCATACAGGATACCTGCAAGAACGAATGCGCCCATTGTTACTGCAAATACAGAAATACCAGATACAGCAGCTGCTTCTGGATTACCACCAACTGCATACAGATTCTTACCAAACGTTGTCTTATTCCAGATAAACCATACAACTGCAACTGCAACAACTGCCCACAGAATAATGGTTGGGAAATTTCCAATTCTTGGAATAAACATTGCCGGGATGGAAGAATCAATTGCTCCAAAGGATACGCCCTTTGTTGCATATGTTACAAGACCAAAGATAATAAGCATGTTTGCCATGGTAGAGATAAATGGATGCATCTTAAATCTTGCCATAAAGAAACCTGCAATTGATGCAAATCCAGTTGTCAGAATCACACATACAAGCAGTGCAAATATTGCACGAGCTGGTGCAGGGATTCCAGTGAAGTCAAAGATATGGCCAAATACACCGCCCGTATTAATACCATTGTGCATAATAATGGTTGCTGTTACCATACCCATACCAACCATTCGGCCTACAGAAAGATCAGTACCGGTTAACAGAATCAATCCTGCTACACCAAGAGCCAGGAAGATACGAGGTGATGCCTGCTGAAGAATATTCAAAATATTAGCTGTTGTCAGAAGCTGCGTATCCTTTACAACTGGTGTTATAAAGCAAAGTGCGATAAAAATCAGGATAATTACAATATAAAGTCCGTTCTTATAAAGGAACTGCGGTGTGTTAAATGTATACTTGTAATTTTCCAGTTTCTGAAGCTTCTTCTGTCCATAAGTAAACTTTGACATACGAAGCAAATCAATCAGATGATACTGATGCACAAATGCCTCATGCTTTCTGTCCTTGATTTCCTGAAGCTTTGACTCATGCACCATCTGTGCGTCATACAGACGATTCTTATATACATACTTCTCGTCCTTAAGCTCCTGTTTGTCTGTCATGCCGGAAATTGTACGCTCATGCTCTGCTTTGAGATTTGCGCGAATCTTTTCATATTCTGCATTCTCAGCTTCCTTTTGAGCTGCACAACTTGCTGCAACCTTATCGTAATAATCTTTCTTAAAATGAGTCTTCAAATAAGATTCTGCATCTGCAATCAGCTTGGAAACTTTATCTTTATTTGCAGTTTCTACCTCTCTTGCCTTTACAAGAAGCTCCTGATCCTTTCGGATAATTGCATTCTGCTCCTCTTTTGTATAATTCTTATCTTCCTTTGTTAAAGAGATATGTGTCTTTAATGCCTGCACCTTATCAGAACCATCTACACGCAGGGCATCTATCTGTGCCTGTATTTTACCAACATATTCATCAATCGGCTTTAAAAGCTTTGCTTCCTCTTCTGCCGAAAGATATCTCATATCATTTGCCATAGCTCTCGTACTCCTCTCTATTACAAATACTTTGCACTAAGTCTAAGCAGTTCTTCCTGATTTGTTTCCTTGGTGTTTACAATTCCTGCCAGATGACCGTTTGACATTACACCGATTCGGTTTGTAATTCCAAGAATCTCCGGCATCTCAGATGAAACAACAATGATTGTCTTTCCCTGCTTAGCCATATCAATAATCAGTTCATAAATCTCGTACTTAGCACCAACATCAATGCCTCGTGTCGGATCATCCATCATGAAAATCTTTGGTGAACGCTCCAACCATCTTCCAAAGATTGCCTTCTGCTGATTTCCACCAGAAAGGTTTGCAATCATATCATCTGGTCCCATGCACTTTGTATGCATAATACGAATTTCTTCTGCAGTTGCTCTTACCATTTCATCCTTAGATAATGCAATGCCAGATTTATACTGATTCATATTAGCAATTGTTGTATTAAAGGTGATATCTGCTTTTAAGAATAATCCATCAGCCTTACGTTCCTCAGTAATTAACGCAAATCCATGATCCATTGCATCTTTTGATGAATTGAAATTCATCAGCTTATCATCATAGTAGACACGTCCGGCTGCTCTTGTACGAATACCAAATATTGTCTCAAGAAGCTCTGTACGACCCGCACCAACCAGACCATATAAACCAAATATTTCTCCCTTTTTTACATCAAAGGTTATATCTTGAAGCTTCGGTGCATATTTCGTAGATAAATGCTCTACTCTTAAAATCACATCACCCGGTGTATTATCAACAGGCGGGAAACGATTATCTAATGATCTTCCTACCATAGCAGAAATCAACTCATTCATGTTGGTATCACTACAGTTTTTAGTCATTACAAGAGCACCATCTCGAAGAACAGAAACCTGGTCACAGATCTCAAAGATCTCATCCATCTTGTGAGAGATATAGATCAGTGAAATTCCCTGTTCACGAAGCTGTCTCATCATCTTAAATAATTTTTCAACTTCTGGTGCTGTCAGAGATGAGGTTGGCTCATCCAAAACAATCACCTTTGAATTATAAGAAATTGCCTTTGCAATTTCACACATCTGTCTCTTTGAAACAGACATTTTTTTCATCGGCTGTGAAAGATCTACCGTAATGCCAAGCTTACGGAATAAATCAGAAGCCTCTTTTTTCATTCTTCCCTCATCAATTACTCCGAGGGATGTTTTCGGGTAGCGACCCAGGAATAGATTATCAATTACATTTCTTTCCAGACACTGATTCAACTCCTGATGAACCATTGCCACACCATTTTCCAAAGCATCCTTTGGACCTGTAAAGCTAATCTCTTTCCCGTCTAAAATTATTGTTCCTTCATCTTTTTGATACGTACCAAAAAGACATTTCATCATTGTCGATTTACCTGCACCATTCTCACCCATCAAACCCATGATTGATCCTCTCGGCACATCCATGTCGATATGCTTTAGAACCTTGTTCCTTCCGAATGATTTGCTCATGCCGCGGATCGACAAGACGATATCCTTATTACCTTCTTCCATATCCTTACTCCTTTCAGAAAAAGAGGGTGTCAGAAGTTCTAACACCCTCGGACCTTTTGCTAGCAAAAAATCTCTATCAATTACTGCTTAAGGAGAGATGTATAAGATGCTGCATTGTCTGTCTTAACCATATTGATTGCGAATGCATCATACTCGCCTGGATTACCAAGACGGTTTGTAATGTTAGACTCTGTCTGACCATCACCACCAATGTATTCAACCTTTAAGTTCAGCAGATCATCATAGTTCTGAAGAAGTGGCTGATAAGTTGAGCTTAAGAAGTTATCAGAAGCATTGTAGATATTTAACCATACCTTCTTCTCTGGGCTCTTAGAAGCATCCAGCTGATTTGAAACCTTGCTGTATACCTTGGTAGAATCGGTGAAATCCTTATAGTTATCTGCTGTGATCGCAATATTTAATGCATAGTAGGATCTCTCATCTGCACTATATCTATAATCAACGCCTTCTTCCAGCTTGTTGCCTGCTGCATCTGCAGTACCAATACCAGTATCGATATCTACACCGTCCAGTGCATTTCTTAAAACTCTCAGTGTCAGGTAAGCCTGAACGTCTGCATGCTGGGAAATTGTTCCGCCGTAGCCTTCTGCAATTGCTGCAACTGCGTCACTGTTTGCATCATAACCAAATGTAGGTACTTCGTTCTCCTTTGCCCATGCATTGAACATAGACATTCCCATACCATCATTGTTAGATACAACAACATCGATCTCATCACCAAAAGATGCTGCCCAAGTTCCGATTGCATTACCAGCAGTAGCTGCATCCCATGTAGCACCTGCTGAGTTCTTCATTTCCTGTGCTGCCAGCTCACGGATGGTATATTCTTTTCCATCTACCTCGATAGTAGAATCCTGAACGATCTTAGAAGAACCATCTGCATTTGTTCCGATAGGAGATGCATCAACTACTCCATCAGTCTCAACGCCAGTTCCCAGTGCAGAACGAACACCACGTGTTCGTGCGATGGAATCGTTATGTCCGATATCACCAATTGCTAAGATATAACCGATTACGCCGTCACCATTACGGTCCATAGATGCTGCATTTTCCTTAATATAATCAAGTACCATCTGACCCTGAAGTTCAGCACCCTGATTTGCATCAAAACCAACATAATATGTCTTATCGTTAAAGTTCAAAGCATCCTTGTCAAGCTCTCCTGTAGAACTGTTAGATGGCTGACGGTTGAACCATACTAATGGCTTCTTGCTATTGTCAACACTCGTCTTGTTTCCTGATCCCGATCCTGAACTGCAGGCTACCAATGAACTGGAAAGTGCTGCTCCTACAAGTAATGGAAAGATTCTGCTCTTTTTCATGTTTTACTCCTCCTTTGAAGTATGTGCTTTATTAACTGTCCTTATTATATTATTCACAAGCGCATAATCATATAGAAAATTTTTATATGAACCATTGAAATTTTGTGTATTTTATTATTTTTAATACTTTTCAAATGTTAGTTTTATGATTGTAGCAGTCATTTTGCTTGATTTTGCAAGATATTAGAAATTCATTCTAGGCAGTTCTTCTATATTAGTTTAATTCTGATTTTTTATTCAGCAGTTTAGTGTGGTAAAAAGCCACAATATTTTATTGCTATTTCTTTTGCATGTCAGCATGATTTAGACCAAAAGGTATAAAAAAAAGACAGCCACTTGCAGGCAAGCCTGCAATGACTGTCTCTCACGCGCTTTCACACGCTTATTTAATTACTCAAACGTAAATTATTCAACGATAGAAACTACTCTACCAGAACCAACGGTACGTCCACCCTCACGGATAGCGAAACGAAGACCCTGCTCCATAGCTACTGGGTGAATCAGCTCGATGGTCATCTCTACGTTATCACCTGGCATACACATCTCGGTACCAGCCGGAAGCTCACAAACACCAGTAACGTCAGTTGTTCTGAAGTAGAACTGCGGTCTGTAGTTGTTGAAGAATGGAGTATGACGACCACCCTCATCCTTGGTCAGAACGTATACCTGAGCGGTAAACTTTTTGTGGCACTTTACAGAACCTGGCTTACACAGACACTGACCTCTTTCGATATCAGTTCTCTGAACACCACGAAGCAGAGCACCGATGTTATCACCAGCCTGAGCCTCATCCAGAAGCTTACGGAACATCTCGATACCAGTTACAACTACGGTTCTGTTCTCTTCCTTGATACCTACGATCTCAACGGAATCGTTCAGATGCAGAGTACCTCTCTCTACTCTACCAGTAGCAACAGTACCACGACCAGTAATAGAGAATACGTCCTCAACTGGCATCAGGAATGGCTTATCAGTATCACGAACCGGATCCGGAACGTAGCTATCAACAGCTTCCATTAACTCAATGATCTTGTCTCCCCACGGTCCCATCGGATCGTTCAGAGCCTGCAGAGCTGAACCTCTGATAACCGGAATGTCATCACCCGGGAACTCATACTCGTTTAACAGCTCACGGATCTCCATCTCAACCAGTTCAAGAAGCTCCTCATCGTCTACCATATCACACTTGTTCATGAATACAACGATGTACGGAACGCCTACCTGACGGGACAGAAGGATGTGCTCTCTAGTCTGAGCCATAACACCATCGGTAGCAGCTACAACCAGGATAGCACCATCCATCTGTGCAGCACCGGTGATCATGTTCTTAACGTAGTCAGCATGTCCTGGGCAGTCAACGTGAGCGTAGTGACGATGTGGAGTCTCATACTCAACGTGAGCGGTAGAGATAGTGATTCCTCTCTCTCTCTCTTCTGGAGCCTTATCGATGTTCTCGAAAGCAACTTCCTCGCCAGTACCATATCTTGCATGAAGAGTCTTGGTAATAGCAGCAGTTAAAGTAGTCTTACCATGGTCAACGTGTCCGATGGTACCAATGTTACAATGCGGTTTCGTTCTTTCAAATTTAGCCTTTGCCATGATTGAAATTCCTCCTTAAATATTGCCCAGAGGGCATAAATGTCTTGTGTTAGACTGACACTGCTCTCAGTATATTACATAATGAGAACTTTTTCAAGTCTAATTTTAGGAAATAATAAAAATTTTATCATTATATGCCGTGCAGACAAGCTGCACAGCATTATGATTTTGTTTATTTGTTCTTTGCGCTTAGAACCTTCTCCTGAACATTCTTCGGAACTGGCTCATACTTCTCAAAGAACATAGAGTAGTTACCACGACCCTGAGTCTTAGAACGCAGGTCTGTGGAATAGCCGAACATCTCAGCCAGCGGAACATAACCTCTAACGATCTTTCCACCGCCCAGGTCATCCATACCCTCGATACGGCCACGACGGGAGTTGATATCACCGATAACGTCACCCATGTATTCCTCAGGCATAGTAACCTCAACCTTCATGATAGGCTCAAGAAGGACTGGGGATGCCTTCTGCATAGCTTCCTTGAATGCCATAGAACCAGCAATGTGGAATGCCATTTCAGAAGAATCGACTTCATGATAAGAACCGTCGTATACATCAGCGCATACACCGATAACCGGGTAACCGCCAAGGATACCGCTCTTAGTAGCCTCTTCGATACCTTCGCCAACAGCCGGGATGTATTCCTTCGGAATAGCACCACCAACAACAGAAGACTTGAACTGGAACAGTTCTTCTCCGTTGTAATCCATTGGTGTGAAGTGTACCTTACAATGACCGTACTGTCCACGACCACCAGACTGCTTAGCATACTTGCTATCTACATCAACAGCCTTAGTGATTGCTTCCTTGTAAGCAACCTGAGGTGCACCAACGTTTGCCTCAACCTTGAACTCACGAAGCAGACGGTCAACAATGATCTCCAGATGAAGCTCACCCATACCAGCGATGATGGTCTGTCCAGTTTCCTGATCAGTGTGCTGACGGAAGGTCGGATCCTCCTCAGCCAACTTTGCAAGAGCCTCGCCCATCTTCTGCTGTCCAGCCTTAGTCTTCGGCTCGATAGCCAACTCGATAACTGGCTCTGGGAACTCCATAGACTCAAGGATTACTGGATGCTGCTCATCACAGATTGTATCACCAGTAGTTGTGATCTTGAAACCAACAGCTGCTGCGATATCTCCGGAATAAACCTTATCAAGCTCCATACGCTTATTAGCGTGCATCTGAAGAATACGGCCTACACGCTCCTTCTTATCCTTTGTAGCATTGTATACATAGGAACCGGAGTTCAGAGTACCGGAGTAAACTCTGAAGTAAGCTAACTTACCAACAAATGGGTCAGCCATGATCTTGAATGCCAGAGCTGCAAATGGCTCTTCATCAGAAGAATGTCTTACAACTTCGTTTCCGTCCATATCAACACCCTTGATTGACGGGATGTCGGTTGGAGCTGGCATATACTCGATGATTGCATCCAGAAGCTTCTGAACACCCTTGTTACGATAAGCACTACCACAGCATACCGGAATAGCGGTACAATTGCAGCAGCCTTTACGAAGAGCAGCCTTCAGATCAGCAACTGCGATCTCTTCACCCTCAAGATACTGCATCATCAGGTCATCATCAAGCTCACAGATCTTCTCGATCAACTCGGTATGATACTCCTCTGCCTGCTCCTTCATATCTTCCGGAATATCGCAGATGGTGATATCATTACCCTTATCATCATTGTAAATATAAGCTTTCATCTCGAACAGGTCGATGATTCCCTGGAAATCATCTTCCTTACCGATTGGAAGCTGAAGAACGATTGCGTTCTTACCTAATCTGGTACGGATCTGCTCAACAGCACCGTAGAAGTTTGCACCAAGGATATCCATCTTATTGATGAATGCCATTCTCGGTACGTTATAGGTATCAGCCTGACGCCATACGTTCTCGGACTGAGGCTCAACACCACCCTTTGCACAGAAAACGCCAACGGCGCCATCAAGTACACGAAGGGAACGCTCAACCTCTACAGTAAAGTCAACGTGTCCTGGGGTATCAATGATGTTGATACGATGCTCCAGAGCACCTGGCTTCGGCTTGCAGTTTTCTTCCAGTGTCCAGTGACATGTAGTAGCTGCAGATGTGATTGTGATACCTCTCTCCTGCTCCTGAGCCATCCAGTCCATGGTAGCAGTACCCTCATGGGTATCACCAATCTTATAATTAACTCCAGTATAATACAGAATACGCTCAGTCAGAGTAGTCTTACCTGCATCGATATGAGCCATAATTCCAATATTTCTGGTTCTCTCCAATGGATATTCTCTTCCAGCCAAGATTTTTTCCTCCTTAACTTGCTGTAAATATCAGATAATGCAACTATTAGAAACGATAGTGAGCAAATGCCTTGTTTGCATCTGCCATCTTGTGCATATCTTCCTTTCTCTTTACAGCGGAACCTGTTCCATTTGCTGCATCCATGATCTCGTTTGCAAGCTTATCTTCCATGGTCTTCTCGCCTCTCTTACGGGAGAACATGGTTAACCAACGAAGAGCAAGAGCCTGTCTTCTTTCTGGCTTAACCTCGATCGGAACCTGATAAGTTGCTCCACCGATTCTCTTAGCCTTAACCTCGAGAACTGGCATTACATTGTTCATTGCCTCTTCGAAAACTTCTACAGCTGGCTTTCCGGTCTTTTCCTCAACCTTGTTGAAAGCGCCATAAACGATCTTCTGGGCAACACCCTTCTTACCGTCTAACATAATGTTGTTGATCAGCTTGGTAACAACCTTATTGTTGTATAACGGATCTGCTAATACGTCTCTCTTCTGAGTATGTCCTTTACGTGGCACGATACTTCCCTCCTTAACTACAATACGAGGCTTTCGCCTCTCAGTTATCTCATCGGTACTCACATCCATCTTTGTGTTCGCGCTCGGTTCTTGTTTCTCCAACACAAGCAGCGTCCTCGACGCACACTTGGCTGTACCTTTCTATCTCCTGCAACCGCCAGGAAGGTATTGTTCGAATGCCGGCACTAATCAAAAAAAGTGGTACACTTACTTACTTGTTTTGCGCAAGAATCTCTTCTTAATTAAAATGCGTTTTATTTAGTTTTAATTAAAATTATTTCTTAGCGTCCTTCGGTCTCTTAGCACCGTACTTAGAACGAGCCTGGCGTCTCTTAGCAACACCTGCTGTATCAAGGGTTCCTCTTACGATATGGTATCTGGTACCTGGTAAGTCCTTAACACGGCCGCCACGGATCAGAACTACGCTATGCTCCTGAAGGTTATGTCCCTCACCTGGGATGTAGCTTGTTACTTCGATTCCATTGGAAAGACGTACTCTGGCGATCTTTCTAAGAGCTGAGTTCGGCTTCTTAGGAGTAGCTGTCTTAACTGCAGTACAAACACCTCTCTTCTGCGGAGCACTCTTGTCGGTAGACTTCTTCTTTAAGGAGTTATATCCCTTCTGAAGTGCCGGAGCAGTAGACTTCTTCTGCAGAGTCTGTCTTCCTTTTCTAACTAACTGATTAAATGTAGGCATCCGTTTCACCTCCTGCGGAAATTAAAAACATTATAATGTAATGAATCATGCAAGCCCGGTTGTTGGACAGCATTTTGCTTCCAAGGCCACATGCCTTTAAATTATATATCCTTTATATTTTTCTGTCAATAGGAAATTCAAGTTTTTACACATTTTTATCAACATTTTTGTTAATGTTCATGCGTCATGTTACGAAAGCTCTTCGGTGCAATATTGGCTTATCTAAAAAAGCTGCCCCGACAGCATTGCCACCGGAACAGCTTTTTTTATATTTTATTTTGCATCAGAATCATCTGATTTAGAAAATGCCTTTAAATATTCCTCATCGAAATCATCTGTGTCTATATCTGCATCTGTATCATCATCATCATCTGCAAATGCTTCCTCAGCTGCCTTTACAGCCTCGTCTGCATCATCAGACTCATCAAAATCCTCAGAAAGCTCGATAGTATCATCACCTGCAGTCTCAGTCTCATCATCAGAGAAATCAACAATATCAGACTGCTGATAATCTGTATTGAGTTCCAGATTGCGATAACGCTTCATACCAGTACCTACTGGAAGCAGCTTACCGATGATAACATTTTCCTTCATACCAAGCAGCGGGTCAACCTTGCCATTGATAGCTGCATCGGTCAGAGCCTTTGTAGTCTCCTGGAAGGATGCTGCTGACAGGAAGGAGTTTGTTGCAAGAGATGCCTTTGTGATACCAAGCATAATCTGCTTTCCTTCTGCTGGCTCCTTACCTTCCTCGACAAGCTTCTCGTTCATATCGTCAAAATCAAGAACATCCATAGATACTCCTGGAAGAACATCGGCATCTCCGCTTCTCTCGATACGGATCTTCTTTAACATCTGACGAACAATTACTTCGATATGCTTATCGTTGATCTCAACACCCTGCAGACGATATACACGCTGAACTTCCTGAAGCATGTAATCCTGTACGGCACGAACACCCTGAATACGCAGGATATCATGCGGGTTGATGCTACCTTCTGTCAGAGGATCACCGGCATTTATTACCTTGCCGTCGATCGGACGGATTCTTGCATCATATGGGATCATATAAGTCTTTGACTCTCCGCTCTCCGGATTTGTTACGATAATCTCTCTCTTCTTCTTGACATCCTTAACAGTAGCAATACCGCCAATCTCAGTTACGATTGCAACACCCTTTGGCTTACGTGCCTCGAAAAGCTCCTCGACACGAGGAAGACCCTGTGTGATATCGCCGCCGGCAACACCACCACTATGGAAGGTTCTCATGGTCAGCTGTGTACCAGGCTCACCGATAGACTGAGCTGCGATAATACCAACAGCCTCACCGATCTGTACAGCCTGTCCTGTTGCCAGGTTAGAACCATAACACTTTGCACAAATTCCCACATGGGAACGGCAGCTAAGAACAGTACGGATCTTTACTGTATGTCTGCCCATGCGCTCAAGTGCATTCATAATCTTTGCAGCACGCTTTGGTGTTACCATGCAGTTTTCGTGAATAATTTCTTCTCCTGTATCAGGATCAACAATTGTCTCTGCGATAAATCTGCCGGTCATACGCTCCTGAAGCTGCTCAACAACTTCCTGACCATTCATAAAGGAACCGATTTCCATATATGGAATGTTCTTTCCTTCACAACAATCCATCTCACGAACCATAAGCTGCTGAGATACATCAACAAGACGTCTTGTCAAGTAACCAGAGTCAGCGGTACGAAGTGCGGTATCGGACATACCCTTTCTTGCACCATGAGCGGAAATGAAGTACTCCAATACGTCAAGACCTTCACGGAAGTTTGATTTAATAGGAAGTTCGATTGCCTTACCAGTTGTGTTTGCCATAAGTCCACGCATACCAGCCAGCTGCTTGATCTGCTTATCAGAACCACGGGCACCAGAGTCAGCCATCATGAAGATGTTGTTGTACTTATCAAGACCATCAAGAAGTGCCTTTGTCAGCTCCTTATCAGTTGCTTCCCAAGTCTTGATAACCTGGTTGTAACGCTCCTCATCGGTGATCCAACCCATCTTGTAGTGCTTTGCAATCTGGTCAACAGTTGCCTGAGCCTTCTTAATCATCTCTGGCTTCTGCGGCGGAACTGTCATATCAGATATGGATACGGTCATAGCTGCTCTTGTTGAGTACTTGTAACCCATTGCCTTAATGGAGTCAAGAACTTCAGCAGTCTTTGTTGCTCCGTGTGTATTGATAACCTTCTCCAGAATCTGCTTTAACTGCTTCTTGCCGACATGGAAGTCAACCTCAAGCTTTAATGCGTTCTCTGGAATGCTTCTGTCTACATATCCTAAATCCTGTGGAAGGATTTCATTAAACATACTTCTTCCAAGTGTAGTATCAAGTGTATCCTGAAGAACAGTGCCATCTGCCATTGTCTTTCTTACACGAATCTTGATTCTGCTGTGGAATGTAATGCAGCCATTCTCATATGCAAGCAGTGCCTCATCCATACTCTTAAAGCACATGCCCTCGCCCTTTGCACCTGGTCTTTCCTGAGTCAGGTAATAAATACCAAGGACCATATCCTGAGAAGGAACTGCTACAGGACCTCCATCAGACGGCTTTAACAGGTTGTTCGGGGACAGCAGCATGAAACGGCACTCTGCCTGTGCCTCTAAGGACAGCGGCAGATGGACAGCCATCTGGTCTCCATCGAAGTCGGCGTTGAATGCGGTACAAACAAGCGGATGAAGCTTAATTGCCTTACCTTCAACAAGGATTGGCTCGAATGCCTGAATACCAAGTCTGTGAAGTGTAGGTGCACGGTTTAACATAACAGGATGCTCTTTAATTACGTTCTCAAGCACATCCCAAACCTTTGTCTCAAGACGCTCTACCATCTTCTTTGCACTCTTGATATTGTGAGCAGAACCGTTCTCAACAAGCTCCTTCATAACGAAAGGCTTGAACAGCTCGATTGCCATCTCCTTCGGAAGACCACACTGATAAATCTTTAACTCTGGTCCTACGACGATAACGGAACGACCAGAATAGTCAACACGCTTACCTAACAGGTTCTGACGGAAACGTCCCTGCTTACCCTTTAACATATCAGAAAGAGACTTTAAGTTACGATTTCCAGGTCCTGTTACGGCACGTCCACGACGACCGTTATCGATCAGGGCATCAACTGCCTCCTGAAGCATACGCTTCTCGTTGCGCACGATGATGTCCGGAGCGCCTAACTCAAGCAGTCTTTCCAGACGGTTATTTCTATTAATAATACGACGATACAGATCATTCAAATCAGATGTTGCAAATCTTCCTCCATCCAGCTGAACCATAGGACGAAGATCCGGCGGCATAACCGGGATAGCATCAAGAATCATCCACTCAGGACGATTTCCAGAATTACGGAATGCCTCAACAACCTCTAATCTCTTGATGATACGAGCACGCTTCTGGCCTGATGCATCCTTAAGCTCTGCGCGAAGTTCCTCAGAATCCTTCTCAAGGTCAATTGCCTTTAACAGCTCCTGAATTGCCTCGGCACCCATTCCTACACGGAACTTGCCATAGCCGTACTGCTCGATTGCATCGCGGTACTCTCTCTCTGAGAGTACCTGCTTATAATTCAGATCAGACTCACCCCTGTCAAGAACGACATAGGATGCAAAATATAAAATCTTATCAAGATTTCTTGGTGAAATATCAAGGATCAGGCCCATACGGCTCGGAATACCCTTGAAATACCAGATATGGGAAACCGGAGCTGCCAGCTCGATATGTCCCATACGCTCACGGCGGACACTGGACTTTGTAACCTCAACACCACAACGATCACAAATCATATCCTTGTAACGAATCTTCTTATACTTTCCGCAGTGACACTCCCAGTCCTTCTGCGGTCCGAAAATACGCTCACAGAATAAGCCATCCGGTTCCGGCTTCAGCGTTCTGTAGTTAATTGTTTCAGCCTTTGTGACAGCGCCTCTTGACCACTCTCTGATCTTCTCAGGGGAAGCAAGACCAATCTTAATGGACTCAAAAGCAATTGACTGTCCTCCATCGGTTTTATTTTCCGGCATAAATGGTTCTCCCTTCTGGCTCTTAGTTATCTGAGTCTCCTAAATCATCAAAATCATCTGTATCAAATCCATCAGACCCAAATGACCCGTCCATATCATCTTTATCAAAATCATCTGCATTGGAAGCATCCATATCAACGTCTGCAATCTCTCCATCCTTTACTTCCTGAATGGTAGAACCGTTTCTCTGGAACTCTTCCTCAGAATAATGGCGCTTTCCACCGTCTTCCATAATACTTCTGAAGTCAGTATTGCCATACTCTGTGCTTTCCTTAATTTCTACTTCATTATTATCTGCATCCAGTACGCGTACATCAAGTGCCAGTGCCTGTAATTCCTTAAGAAGTACCTTAAAGGACTCCGGTACACCTGGCTCTGGAATATTCTCGCCCTTGATAATTGCCTCATATGTCTTTACACGTCCTACAACATCATCAGACTTAACAGTCAGAATCTCCTGCAGTGTATAAGCGGCACCATACGCCTCGAGAGCCCAAACCTCCATCTCTCCGAAACGCTGTCCACCAAACTGTGCCTTACCACCAAGAGGCTGCTGGGTAACAAGTGAGTAAGGACCTGTTGAACGTGCATGGATCTTATCATCTACCAGATGATGCAGCTTTAAGTAGTGCATGTGTCCAATTGTTACCGGGCTATCGAAATACTCACCGGTACGGCCGTCACGCAGTCTTACCTTACCATCACGGCGAATCGGAACACCCTTCCACAGCTCTCTGTGCTCCAGATGAGTGCCAAGGTAATCCATAACATCTTCACGCAGGGAATCCTTATATTTCTCGTAGAATTCATCCCACTCCATGTTAACATAATCATTTGCCAGATCAAGAGTATCAAGGATATCACTCTCGCTTGCGCCATCAAATACTGGTGTAGAAATATTAAATCCAAGTGCTTTTGAAGCAAGGCTCAAATGAGTCTCCAGCACCTGTCCGATGTTCATACGAGAAGGTACGCCCAACGGGTTTAATACGATATCCAGAGGACGTCCATTTGGAAGGAACGGCATATCTTCTACAGGAAGAACTCTGGAGACAACACCTTTGTTTCCGTGACGACCTGCCATCTTATCGCCGACAGAGATCTTTCTCTTCTGTGCGATATAGATGCGTACTACCTGATTTACACCAGGAGCCAGCTCATCACTATTCTGACGGTTAAATACCTTTGTATCAACAACAATACCATATGCACCGTGTGGAAGCTTCAATGATGTATCACGAACTTCTCTTGCCTTCTCACCGAAGATTGCACGAAGCAGTCTTTCCTCAGAAGTCAGCTCTGTCTCACCCTTTGGTGTTACCTTACCTACCAGAATATCTCCGGCACGTACTTCCGCACCAATACGAATGATACCACGGTCATCAAGATCCTTGAGAGCCTCATCGCCGACACCAGGAACATCTCTTGTGATCTCTTCCGGTCCGAGCTTTGTATCACGAGACTCTGCTGCATATTCTTCAATATGAATGGAGGTATATACATCCTCCTGAACAAGACGCTCACTTAAAAGGACAGCATCCTCGTAGTTATAACCTTCCCAGGTCATAAATCCGATTAACGGGTTCTTTCCAAGTGCAATCTCACCATTCTTTGTGGACGGACCATCTGCAAGAACCTGTCCAGCCTCAACACGCTCATCCTTGAAAACGATTGGTCTCTGGTTGTAGCAGTTGCTCTGGTTGCTTCTTGAGAATTTTGTCAGACGATACTCATCTCTTGTACCATCATCACACTTAACGATAATTAACTTAGAGGAGGAACGCTCAACAACACCTGCGTGCTTTGCTACTACGCAAACACCTGAATCGTATGCTGCCTTATCTTCCATACCGGTACCAACTACCGGAGCCTCTGTTAACATTAACGGAACTGCCTGACGCTGCATGTTGGAACCCATAAGTGCACGGTTCGCATCATCGTTCTGCAGGAATGGAATCATGGAAGTTGCGACAGAGAATACCATTCGTGGAGAAACGTCCATCAAGTCGATATTTTTCTGCTCAAACTCAGAAGTCTCCTCACGGAAACGACCTGAAACCATCTTATTCATGAAATGGCCTTCTGAATCTAATGGCTCATTTGCCTGTGCTACTACGAAATCATCCTCTTCATCAGCTGTGAAGTAGCGAACCTCGTCAGTTACACGCGGATTTTGGGCATCACTCTTATCAACGATACGATACGGTGCCTCGATAAATCCATATTTATTTACTCTTGCATATGTTGCAAGTGAGTTAATCAAACCGATATTAGGACCTTCAGGAGTCTCAATTGGGCACATACGTCCATAATGAGTATAGTGAACATCTCGAACCTCGAATCCGGCACGGTCTCTTGACAGACCACCAGGTCCTAACGCAGACAGACGTCTCTTATGAGTTAACTCTGCAAGCGGGTTATTCTGATCCATGAACTGAGACAGCTGGGAACTTCCGAAGAACTCCTTAACAGCAGCAGTAACAGGCTTAATGTTAATTAAGCTCTGTGGTGTCAGATCAGACGGATCGTTTGTAGACATACGCTCTCTTACAACACGCTCCATACGGGACATACCAATACGATACTGGTTCTGAAGCAGCTCACCTACAGCACGGATACGACGATTTCCTAAGTGGTCGATATCATCATCCTGTCCTATGCCATACTCTAAGTTTAAGCAGTAGTTAATAGAACCTAAGATATCTTCCTTCATGATGTGCTTCGGAATCAGCTCTGCATTATTTGCACGAAGCTCTGCCATCAGCTCATCACCCTCAAGACCCTTCTCTAAGATCTGAGTCAGTACTGGATAATAAACAAGCTCATTGATTCCAGCAGCTTCAAGCTCTTCCTCTGTCAGGTTAAGATACTCAGAAGCATCTACCATGAGGTTAGACAGAACCTTTACACGGCGTCCTTCTACATCAACATATACGTACGGAACACCTGAGTTCTGAATCTTTGTTGCGATTGCGCGATTACAGGTCGTACCTGCCTCAGCGATAATCTCGCCTGTAGAAACATCTACTACATCATCTGCTAAAGTATGTCCATTCAGACGATTGCGGAAATGAAGCTTCTTATTGTATTTATAACGGCCTACACGTGCCAGATCATATCTTCTTACATCAAAGAACATACCCTGCAGCAAGCTGGAAGCACTGTCGGTAGAAAGCGGCTCGCCTGGACGAATCTTCTTATATAATTCAAGAAGACCGCTCTTGTAATCATTGCTGACATCCTTCTCAAGTGTTGCAAGAAGCTTTGGCTCCTCGCCAAAAATCTCTAAAATCTGCTCATTGCTGCCCCATCCTAATGCACGGATCAGAACAGTTACCGGTATCTTACGTGTACGATCGACTCTTACATAGAAAATATCATTTGAGTCTGTCTCATACTCAAGCCATGCTCCACGATTCGGGATGACCTGAGAAGAGTACAGCTCTTTTCCGGTCTTATCATGGTCGATAGTAAAATAAATACCAGGTGAACGTACCAGCTGGCTAACGATAACACGCTCTGCTCCATTGATTACAAAGGAGCCTGTATCCGTCATCAACGGAAGATCACCAATATAAATCTCATGTTCTTTAATGGTATCAGTTTCCTTATTATGAAGTCTGACCTCAACCTTAAGTGGTGCGGAATATGTTGCATCACGTTCCTTGCATTCCTCGATTGTGTGCTTAATTTCATCCGGGCACAGACGGAATTTGCCAAAACGCAACTCCAGATTGCCGCTGAAATCTACGATAGGGGAGATATCATCAAATACCTCTTTAAGTCCATCGCCAAGGAACCACTGGTAAGAATCCTTCTGGATCGCAATCAGATTCGGAATTTCAAGAACTTCGTTGGACTTGGAATAACTCATACGGAAGGTTCTGCCGGATTTGACTGGTCGAATTCTGTTTTTTTCCATGTTTGCTCACCCCTGATAAATATATTTTGTGCCTCTATCCGATCCATATCTGCGCGGCATGCTGCCTCAAAGTATATTGGCAGACACCATTGTCTTCTATACGGAAAGCATAGAAAGCGATTTTGTCCATGATAGTGCACATATCACTATAGCATAGCATAGGCAGACTGTCAACTATTTTTTTGCCGTTTTCTTGATTTTTTTAACTTTTTTCTTTACAAACTTCTGCTTATTTGATATAATTGTTTTTACTTGTGAGCGTCGGGGCGTAGCGCAGTTTGGTAGCGCGCATGAATGGGGTTCATGAGGCCGCAAGTTCAAGTCTTGTCGCCCCGATTTTATTTAATTTTATCTGACCTTATCTTTTATCAGACCGGAAAAACCGGTCTTTTTTTATTGCACTTTACATGTGCAGCTGTCTTTCTAAAGTCAATTGCCTGCTCTTTTGAAACAAATATCTATCAAATATCAGTCAGATAAACAAAAAAAGGTTCTGAAACCCTTGTTTTTCAAGGATTCCAGAACCTAATGTTAAGCACAAATTACTTTAAGGTAACCTTTGCTCCAACTTCCTCTAACTTCTTCTTCAGCTCTTCAGCGTCAGCCTTAGCTGCTGCTTCCTTAACTACCTTCGGAGCTGCCTCAACTAATTCCTTAGCTTCCTTCAGACCCAGACCGGTTACTTCACGAACAACCTTGATAACCTTGATCTTAGAAGCTGCTGGAACCTCAGTCAGCTCTACGTCGAACTCAGTCTTCTCTTCCTCAGCTGCTGCGCCAGCGCCTGCTGCTGCTACAACAACACCTGCTGCTGCAGATACGCCAAACTCTTCCTCACATGCCTTTACAAGGTCATTTAACTCTAAAACGCTCATACCCTTAATAGCTTCGATAATCTCTGCTGCTGTCATGATAATTTTCCTCCTAATATAAGAATTATTAACTATGCCTTACGGCTTTTACGAATGATGATCCATTTTGAATCATCTCATGCAGCTGTTTTACGCAGCTGCCAAATTCCAATCATAAACCAGATTATGCTTCCTGCTTCTCTGCGATCTGCTTGATAACACGAGCAAAATTGGTGATCGGAGACTGGATGCTTCCCAGGAACTTTGCAAGAAGTTCTTCTCTGGACGGGATTGTGGACAGAACCTCAACACCCTTAGCATCGTAGAAGGCTCCTTCTACAACACCACCCTTAACCTCAAGCTTATCGTTTGTCTTAGCAAACTTGCAGATAATGCTTGCCGGTGTGGTTGCCTCGCTCTTGCTGATTGCAATTGCGGATGGACCCTCTAACAGATCCTTTAAGCTCTCGAACTCAGTGCCCTCGATTGCACGCTTAACCAGTGTGTTCTTATATACCTTATAAGTAACACCAGCTTCTCTCAGACTCTTACGCAGTACGGTATCCTGCTCAACGGTAAGACCACGATGGTCAACCAGAACTACACCCTTTGCGCCGTCTAAGGATGCTTTGATTTCCTCAACAATCGGCTGCTTCAGCTCAACTTTAGCCATGATATGTGCCCTCCTTCTTGAAAATTTTAAGAAAAGGCCGAAAAATGCCTCTCTGCAAAGACAGAGAGGCAAAGATAATCTTTAATATAGATCTCTCCTCGGCAGGCGTTTTCTCCTTATGCCTTGCGGCACCTGCTGTCTTCGGCAAATATATGAAAGCCTTGCGGCCTCAAACATTGCAATAATATCATACTGACAATCACTTGTCAAGTACTTTTTACTGACCAAATTTAACGGTATTTAACTTAACGCCAGGTCCCATGGTAGAAGCCATGGTAACACTCTTTAAGAAGGTACCCTTCAGAGTGCTCGGTCTAGCCTTGATTACTGCGCCCATCAGCGCCTGGAAGTTGTCTGCTAACTGCTCCTCGGTGAAGGAAACCTTACCAACCGGAACATGAATAATGTTGCTCTTATCCAGTCTGTACTCAATCTTACCAGCTTTAATTTCCTTAATAGCCTTTGCAACGTCCATAGTTACGGTACCAGCCTTCGGGTTTGGCATTAAGCCCTTCGGTCCAAGTACACGACCCAGACGACCAACAACACCCATCATATCCGGGGTAGCTACTACAACGTCGAAATCAAGCCATCCTTCGTTCTGGATCTTCGGAATCAGCTCCTCAGCTCCAACGTAATCAGCTCCTGCCTCTTTTGCGATATCAGCCTTGTCATTCTTAGCGAATACAAGAACGCGAACATTCTTACCTGTTCCATGAGGAAGAACTACTGCACCACGGATCTGCTGATCTGCGTGACGTCCATCACAACCTGTTCTGATATGAGCTTCAACTGTCTCATCAAACTTTGCACTAGAAGCCTTCTTTACGATAGATACGGCTTCGTTTACATCATAAAGAGTAGCGCGGTCTACCAACTTGGCAGCCTCTACATACTTTTTTCCTCTTTTCATCGAAAAACCTCCTGGTGGTATTTGCGGGAATATCCCTCCCACTTAATGTTGATATTCTTACTCTTCTACCTTAACACCCATACTGCGAGCAGTACCTGCGATCATGCTCATAGCAGCCTCAAGGCTTGCTGCATTAAGGTCTGGCATCTTTGTCTCAGCGATCTTCTGAAGATCAGCCTTGGAAAGAGTTGCAACCTTAGTCTTATTTGGTGCTGCAGAAGCAGTCTGAATATTGCATGCCTTCTTAATAAGAATAGCAGCCGGCGGAGTCTTGCAAACGAAGGTAAAGCTTCTGTCTGCGTATACAGTGATGATAACCGGAATGATCATACCAGCCTGATCAGCAGTTCTTGCGTTAAACTCCTTTGTAAACTGTACAATGTTGACACCCTTCTGTCCAAGAGCAGGTCCAACCGGTGGAGCCGGTGTTGCCTTTGCAGCAGGAATCTGTAACTTAATATAACCTGTAACTTTCTTTGCCATTGTGGCACCTCCTAATAATGTGGTATTTGCGGGGGATACCCTCCCACAGCAGAACCATACGCCAAATAGGCGTTTTACTGAACTTTCTTAATGTCGGTAAAATTCAGTTCAACCGGTGTTTCATGTCCAAACATGTCAATAAAAATTGTAGCGGTCTGCTTTTCAGCATCTACAGAACGAATCACAGCCTCGGTACCTTGCCATGCACCAGTAATAACACTGATAAGGTCGCCTTCTGCGAAGTTCACCTTTTCCTGCGGAGTACCCATAAAGGTAGCAAGAGCAATCATCTCTTCCTCCGTCAGCGGCACCGGCTTTGATCCCGGGCCTACAAATCCTGTAACACCTCTGGTGTTGCGGATTACATACCAGGTATCGTCATTCATAATCATATGAACCAACACATATGCTGGGAAGATTTTCCTCATAGAGGACTTCTTCTGACCATCCTTGTTCTCCATCACTTCCTGAAGGGGAATCGCAACCTC
This sequence comes from Anthropogastromicrobium aceti, assembly GCF_020687335.1. Classification (NCBI taxonomy): domain Bacteria; kingdom Bacillati; phylum Bacillota; class Clostridia; order Lachnospirales; family Lachnospiraceae; genus Anthropogastromicrobium; species Anthropogastromicrobium aceti. The sequence continues at coordinate 861 of NZ_JAJEQN010000023.1, read as the reverse complement.
GAGAATCTGATCTTGAAGATTCCGGTTCTCGACAGTTTTTTCGATATCAACCTTTACCTTATTCTCATAACCTGAAAAGGTATGGACAACATACCACTTTGCCTCTTCCATTCTGATTCCTCTCTTACCTGATAAACTCAACTACATACTGACATGCAATATCAAAGAACCTGATAAACACGCTGAGTACAACAGAAACAACCAGCACTGCAATTGTCTGATTCTTTAATGATTCTTTGCTTGGCCAGATGATCTTGCGAAACTCGGCCTTTACACCCTTCCAAAACGCAACTATGCGCTCTTTCACGGATGGCTTAGACTTCTTCTTTGTCTTGGCCAGCTTCTTTGATTTGGTTTCTGCCTTTTTTCCTGTTTCTTCCATAATCAACTACTCCTTACTGGAGACCAATTACTTGGTTTCCTTGTGTAATGTATGCTTCTTACAGAATCTGCAGTACTTCTTTGTCTCCATTCTGTCTGGATGTGTCTTCTTATCTTTTGTCATGTTGTAATTACGCTGCTTGCAGTCCGTACATGCCAATGTGATCTTTACTCGCACAATCTCCACCTCCGTCGTAATAAATTAGCAAACTTTTCGGTCTTTTGCGCATAAAAAAAAAGACCTGCGCCTTCCAAACGCTAGAGTAGTATAGCATAAGTGAATGGCCCCGTCAAGAACTTTTTTCAAAAAACTGCAAAAAATTAAAAAAAGCCGAAATTCCCCCTTAAAAGGAATTTCGACCTTTATATTTCACTGTACCTTCAAAACTGCACACAAACTTTCCATCTCAAACCTATTACCATTTCCTACCCTGACCTTTTGGTCAAGCCCTCGACCGATTAGTAGCAGTCAGCTCCATG